>JAHDCE010000700.1 GCA_020630045.1 Saprospiraceae bacterium
AAATGACTTTGCCAAATTTCTTTCACTCCACTTAATTTCGAGTATACCAGTAAAAACGCCGCTCAATAGAGCGGCGTTCAAAAGGTGATTCATTTCGTTTCTCGTTGTGTGTGTCACCACATTCTCCACCAATCTTGTTCCTCTTCGTTTTGAATGCGATCAACTTGATCCGGCGTTTTGTTTTCAATCGTCGCAGTCGGCTTTTTGGGTTCCTCCGGGATTTCTATTTTTATGGTTTTCATGATGGCTTCATCAGAAAGAATATTCATAACCCTTTCCATCAGTTTTTGACCTTTCTCCTTGTCCACCATCCGGACAAAGTTGGCGAAGCCTTTTATGGTATAGGCGGGATTGCCATTCCCCCACTCCACTCCGTCAAAGGATTTATTTTTTTCGATTCGATAAAGCACGGCACGGAATTGCTTGAGTTTTTTCCGATTTACGCTCAACTTTTCGTTAACGACGATACCGGTTACTTCTTTCCGACTCCCCTTCCTCATGTAATGGATTTTCTTGGGGTGGATACTGAATTTTTCATCTTCCACAACCGCACGGACACGCCCCATTAGTTTTTTGATGGCAGCATTATCCGTCCCAGGCATGGAAAAGGTCAAGTCGTCGGCATAACGGGTATATGTGAAGCCTAGCTGGTCGGCAATTCCTTTGAATCTTTTGTCCATCCGATAACAAATCAGATTCGTCAGGGCCGGACTTGTCGGAGCTCCTTGAGGTAATCTGCGTTCCCCTTTAGAAACATAATACTTCTCACCATCCAACATGACTTCATCCGTATCGGGTTCAGAACATATCAATCCGAAAATCGTGGACATTTGATCTGAATACCCCATAGCACGGAACATGCCTTTGATTCGTTTGAAGGTCAGGGTCGGGAAAAAATTCTTGAGATCGATATTGATGACCAGCTCTTTTCCGACATGCATGGCGGCATTGGTCAAAATGGATTTACCGGGCACGAATCCGTGAGCGTGCTCGTTTACATCCATTTTGTAAAGGATATTTTCAAGTATCCAATATTGGGCGTTTTTCAGGTGCAGCATCGGTGCCGAAATATGGCGGACACCACCTGTCTTTTTGGGTATCGTGAACTTCTTGTAATGAGAAAGTTTCGTCACGTCCCTATCATAAGCTAAAAATCGAAGCCGACCGGCATCAATTCCCATCGCTTCCGTCAAGGACGGAATGTCCTTGAATATCGGAAGCCCTAGGGATTTTAGCTTAGTTTCATCGTGTTGTGTGTCATTTAATCCTCGGGATACTTTTTTCCCTAGATAAACCACATCATTTTCTTGTTTTTCTTTCCAGACTCGGGCCTTTTCTTTCCGCTTTTCTTCTCTTTTCTTCTTGGTTTCTTCCCTTCTGGCCTTGGCTTCTTCCATGCGTTTTTTTCGCATTTCCTTCAGCAGCCTTTCTTTCTGATTCCAAACCCTCTGCTTGTTGAGCAAATCACGTAATTCACGATCGAGTTCGCCTTTACGTTTGATGAGGTCCTCAGACAATTTGGGCAACCCTTGCTCCACATCCCAAAAACCCAGCCTTTTCATTTCCGAAAGGATAAACTCCTCCTTCGATGTCTCGCGGATCATCTCATACAATTCTTGACGGGTACGTGGTTGTTCCATGATTTATTTTGAATGATTGTTCAATAGATGTTATCACGAAAAATTGAGTATAGCCAAACCGTTATTTTTGAAATCCACTTCGTTATTCCCCTTAAACGTAGCTACGGCTATGCTT
>JAHDCE010000701.1 GCA_020630045.1 Saprospiraceae bacterium
AAACGAACGACAAGGATTTTCATCCTTCTATTTTATTGTTTTTCCTCTTTGGGAATAATGCCGGTTTCCGTTCCGAAATAATGGACGAATTGCTGCATGGCACTCGCCAGTTCTTGATTGCGAGTCGCCTTGAAATACGAGTCTGCCAAGCCTCTCAAGGTTTGGAACATAAACCGATCCATTTCATTGACTTGCATTTCTTTCGTCCACAAATCAATCCGTAAAGTATCTAGACTCTCCTTGTCAAACAAGGACAACAACATCGCTTTCACTTCAGGCTTACCTCCGTCACCGTCATCGGCGTTCCAATGCATTTTTACAGGAACGTTTTTTTCGTCCAATCCAATTGTAACCGTTATGTCTTTATTATCCTTCACATTCATATTTATCGACTTTGATGGCACAAAGCTAATCATTCCTAGGCTTAGGACCGTATTACCAAATTCGATTTAAAGGATATCGTGCATTTCGTTTCACCATTTTACAAAACACATGTATCTTGTTCTTATGATTCCCTTGACGGAAATAGCAAAACGTTCGCAAATCCTTCGGCAACATGCAAAGCGCCTGGGATTTCAGTCCATAGGTATTTCCAAAGCTCAAAAGATGGAAGAAGAAGCCAAGCGGCTTGAAGCTTGGCTATCCAAGGATTATCACGGTAAGATGTCTTACATGGGCAACCATTTCGATAAGCGTATCGACCCGACCCTTTTGGTACCCGGAGCCCAATCAGTGGTCACACTCACCTACAATTACTTCACTCCCGATCAACAAACAGACCCATCCGCTCCGAAGATTTCGATGTATGCATATGGTAAGGACTATCATCATGTCATCAAGGCGAAAATGAGGGAATTGATTTCTATTTTACAAGAAGAAATCGGAGAAATCAATGGTCGTTGTTTCGTAGATTCCGCCCCGGTTTTGGAAAGGGATTGGGCCAAGAGAAGCGGAGTTGGATGGATTGGGAAAAACACGATGCTCATCCATCCCAAACAAGGAAGTTACTTCTTTTTGGCGGAGCTCATCATCGACTTGCAATTGCAATATGATTACCCGATAAAGGATTATTGCGGAACATGTAGGAGATGTATCGACGCTTGTCCAACTCAGGCCATTTCCGAAGACGGATATTATATGGACGGTAGTAAATGTATATCCTATTTCACCATCGAACTCAAGGAAGAAATCCCCAAAGAATACAAGGGAAAATTTGACAATTGGATGTTCGGTTGCGACATCTGCCAACAAGTTTGTCCTTGGAACCGGTTTAGTCAACAACATCAAGAGTCCGATTTTTCACCTCATCCGGATTTACTGGATATGTCAAAAAAAGACTGGGAAGAAATTTCTGAGGATGTATTTAAAAAACTATTTAAAGGTTCGGCGGTGAAACGAACAAAATTCTCAGGACTCAAAAGAAACATCGATTTTCTAAAATGACTTTACAAGAAATAGAAAAAGAAGTCAACACCATTGGAGCATTCCTTGGAGCTCCGGAACACTTGATCCCCACATTCGGTCATTCGGACGATTTCGCCAAACCTCATATTGAAGTGGACAAAAAGGGATTCCACTACATAATCGTGGAGCGGGGACAGGAAAGACATCGTGAAACCACCAAGAATAAAAATCAACTTTTATTTATCATTTTTAAGTCCATTTCATTTTCTATGGCGGTGGACTTCGAATTAAGTACCCGGCCATAAATAATTAGGGAATATGCTTTTCGGGTATTTTTGCT
>JAHDCE010000078.1 GCA_020630045.1 Saprospiraceae bacterium
CAATTTTTCACCACAATGTTTACAGTAATCCGCATCATCATCATGTCCTTCTTGGCTACATGATCGACAGGCTTGGGTGTTTGTGGGGAGGCTGTCGTCCGCGTTGATGAGTTCGGCGGAAACGATGCCAGTAGGAACAGCGATGACGGCATAACCCATGATCATGACTGCTGCGGCGAGAAATTGCCCAAAGGGAGTAATTGGACTGATGTCTCCATATCCTACCGTAGTCAAGGTGACAATGGCCCAGTAAATAGAAATGGGAATATTGGCGAATTGAGGGTTGTTGTCCCCTTCCACCAAGTACATGATAGAACCGAAAATGGTCGTCATAAGGAGTACGAAAATCAAAAAGACGAAAATCTTTTCTTTACTATTTTGAAGAGCCTGAACGATAATGCGACTTTGGCTGAGGAACTTGGCGAGCTTGAATATCCGAAAGACACGTAACAGCCTAAGAGCTCGGATAACCACTAAGTATCGTTGTTCACCGGCCAGTAATAACCCAAGGAAAGATGGTAAGATGGCGAGTAAGTCGATGATGCCGAAAAAACTCAAGGCGTATTTCCATGGTTTTTGGATACAATACAACCTGAGAATATATTCTATGGTAAAGAAAATGGTGAAAATCCATTCCAATACGAAAAACAATCTTGTGAATCTTGCTCCGATGCTATCTACGCTTTCCAACATCACCACAATGACACTGGCGACGATGGTAACCAATAGTGTGACATCGAACACTTTTCCCCCCGGTGTGTCCGCTTCATAGATGACTTCATGCAGTTGTTCCCGAAAGGGAGACATCTTAAATGCTTTTTTGTAGGCCATTTAAGGATTTGATTTACGCAAAAATAAGGAGTTGTGACATAAGGTGGTGAAAACCCCCTTCAAGTACTTGAAAAATCCGATGAGAAAGGAAATTATTTCGATGAATCGACGATAAAGCCGATAAATGAAGAAAAGATGCAAAACAAAACGGCTTCCCGTATTCGGAAAGCCGTTTTGCCCTTTTTTTAATTGAGAAATCTTGTTGACATATAGATATATAGACGCCATCTTTTCCATCATGACCGATTCAAAATTTCCTTATTTGCCTCACTTAAGATTATTGGAGATATTGGCAACAATGTGGGTCATGTGTATTGACAACTATGATTGCTTTGTTATTACAATTTTATTTTAAATTTTGCATAAATGCAAATTTTCAATTAAAAATTTTATTAAAAATATTTTTTACAAAATTTTTACCATGAATTCATTGCTAGGTTCAAATCAAAAGTTTTTCTCATCTTCTTAATGGTTAGAGACGATTGTCGGAAGTTCAAGGTTTGTTGTCCATCCGAAAAGGCTTTTTCAGGAACCTTATGAGCTTCCATAATAACGCCGTCTGCTCCTGCCATTATAGACGCAAGTGCGATTTGTTCTACATATGCCCGGATTCCGATTCCGTGTGAAGGGTCGGCAATGACCGGTAAATGAGTTTTGTCTTTCAAAATGGCAATGGCATTGATGTCAAAACAGTTTCGATATGCTTTTTCATAAGAACGTATTCCTCGCTCGCAAAGCATGATTTTTTCATTACCGTTAGAGAAAATGTACTCTGCTGCATATAACAGTTCGTCAATCGTACCCGAAACTCCACGTTTCAGTAAAATGGGTTTGTCTACTTGCCCCAGAGCGTCCAAGAGGTTGAAATTTTGGGAATTTCGAGCGCCGACTTGCAATATATCGGCGTAGGGAAGCATGTCTTCGATTTGCTCGACCATCATCACTTCCGTAATGATTTTGATACCGGCGGCTCGGGCCTTTTCGTACCACATTTTCAATCCGTCAATACCTAAGCCCCTGAAGGAATAAGGCGAACTTCTAGGTTTGTAAACGCCTCCTCTCATAATTCGGACGTTATTTTCCTTGAGGTGATTAATCAAGTCGTCCACTTGTTCTTCGCATTCAATAGAACAAGGGCCGGCCATGATGGAGAATCCTCCGTCACCGATTGTTACACCATCACCTAAGTCGATGACCGTGTTGTTGACTTTCCATTTTTTTGAAACCAGTTTGTAAGGATCGCTGACTCGATGAATGTCTTTGATTCCCGGGAGTGTACCGATTCCACGGATGTCAAATTCTTTTTTTCCCACACAGATGATGTAGTCGCCGAATTGGGTTTTTACATCATTGCCCTTGTAGCTGATACTTGATAGGGCGGAGGCGATATCTTGCCGCTCTTGTGCGGATACGTTTTCTTGTAATTGAATAATCATAATTATCCGTTCTTGATAGAATTTACGAATTGATGAATGGTGGAGGAAAGGTTTTGTCCATTTTCCAAGGCCCTGATAAACGCACTTCCGATAATGGCGCCATTGGAATGACTACAAGCGGCGTCATATCCCTTTTTACTGGAAATACCGAATCCGATGAGTCTTGGATTCTGAAGTTCCAGGCCCTTCATTCGTTGGAAGTAATCCAATTGCTCATTGGAAAAAGATGCTTCTCCTCCGGTTGTGGCGTTGGTGGATACCATGTAAATGAATCCCTTGCTGACTTCGTCTATTTTTTGGATACGATGGGTCTCGGTTTTTGGTGTGACCAAAAATGAAATACCCAAACCTGCCGCTTCAAAAATGTCCTTATATTTTTCTTCGAACTCGAACAAAGGCAAATCCGGTAAAATCAGACCGTCCACTCCTGCATCAGAACAGCGGTTGATGAACTTTTTCGGGCCATATTGAAGGACTTGATTGTAATACCCCATCATGACCATGGGGATATCCGTTTTTTGTCGAGCGGATTTAATTTGTTCGAAGAGCAAATCCAAGTGCATGCCGTTCTTCAAAGCAATCGAACTGCTTTTTTGGATGGTTTCTCCATCCGCCAATGGATCGGAGTAAGGCATGCCGACCTCAACCAGATCAACGCCGGCTTTGTCCAACTCTATGATGATATCCTCGGTGTCATTCAGTCCCGGGTGCCCGGCGGTGAAGTATATGTTGAGGATACCTTCCTTCTTTTCTTGAAATAATCGTTGTATGCGGTTCATGTTTCTACTTAGTGGTTGTGTTGATATTCGTTATTGTCCCAAGCGACATATGTCGCCAAATCTTTGTCTCCCCTTCCGGAAAGGTTGATGACAATCACGTCCGATGCTTTGTATTTGATGTGTTCCAGTGCCGCAAAAGCGTGGGCGGTTTCTATGGCAGGAATAATGCCTTCCATTTTTGAAACGAAAAATCCCGCTTTCATGGCTTCGGCGTCTGTGATGCTTACTGCCTCTGCTCGTCCCGAATCTATCAGGTGAGCGTGTAACGGTCCGATACCCGGATAGTCGAGTCCGGCGGAGATGGAATAAGGTTCTACGATTTGGCCGTCGTCGGTTTGCATGAGCAACGTCCGACTACCATGAATGATGCCTTCTGAGCCGATGACACTCGTCGCCGCCGTTTCTCCGCTTTCGACACCGAGGCCTGCCGCTTCACAAGCGATGAGGCGGACATCGGCTTCGTCCATATAATGATAAAAAGCTCCGGCGGCGTTGCTGCCGCCACCTACACAGGCGATAACCGCATCCGGGTTTTCTTTGCCTATGTGCTCTTTAAGTTGCCATTTGATTTCCTCACTGATAACGGATTGGAATTTGGCGACCATGTCAGGGTAAGGATGCGGCCCTACTACCGAGCCGATAATATAATGGGTGTCATGTGGATTGTTGATCCAGTCCCTGATGGCTTCATTGGTGGCGTCCTTGAGGGTTTTACTGCCACTCATGGCCGGTCTGACTTCGGCACCCAACATTTTCATCCGCTTGACATTGGGCGCTTGTCGTTCGATGTCTTTTTCACCCATGTAAACGATACATTCGATACCCATGAGCGCACAAACGGTGGCGGTCGCTACTCCGTGCTGCCCCGCTCCTGTTTCGGCGATGATTCGTTTTTTATTGAGTCGCTGAGCGACTAATATTTGACCGATTGTATTGTTCACCTTGTGGGCACCGGTATGACACAAGTCTTCTCTTTTGAGATATATATTCGTATTGTAATATTTTGATAGTCGCTTAGCGAAATATAAAGGGGTGGGACGTCCCACATAATCCTTCAACAAGCTTTGGAATTCTTCTTGGAATCCTTCGTCTTGCATGATGGACTCGTATTGGCTACGCAACTCTTCCACACATGGATATAACAATTCGGGGATATAGGCACCACCGAATTTACCATAAAATCCTCTGTTATCTATTTCGTAATTGCTCATATTGATTGATTTAAATGACTTCGTTCCTGATTGAGTTGACGAATGTCTCTAAGGTTTTAATGTTTTTAAGCCCCGGAGAGATTTCAAATTTACTGTTGATGTCGAGGGCGAATAATCCGGGGTGCTCATATCGCAACAAAGCCGGAAGGGTTGCTAAGGAAATTCCTCCGCTCAAAAAGAACTTTTTATCTCCTTGGTAGCGGTTCAAAACATCCCAGTTAAAAGTGATTCCATTTCCTCCATAGTCTTTTCCTTTCGCATCGAATAGGAAAAAATCACATGTTGACTGATATGGTTTTGTCGTCGAAAAATCGAAATCGTCATCTACTCGGAAAGCTTTGATGATCGTTTTTCCCATCGACTTTAATCCTCGACAAAATTCAGGAGATTCGTCTCCATGTAATTGCAGATGGGTGAATTGGTGTCGTTCTGACAGTTCAAGGATTTTGGCTTGGCTTTCATTGACGAAAACACCCACTCTTTCTCGGCTGGTCAATTCTATTTCACCACTGACATTCCTAGGGGATTTTTCATAAAAAATATGTCCGATATAATCAATCGGAAGATTAGAAACTTCCCGGATATTATCAGGGAGCTTCATGCCGCATACTTTTATTTTAATATCTGCTTTCAACTGATTAGACTGTTTGCTTCTTCGCTTTTTCCAATGCTTCGATTTCCGAAATGAACTGGGCACAAGCTTTGGCCGGATTCGATTCCTTCATGAAGTGGGTACCGATTAAGAAACCCCGGAAACCTTCTTCTTTCAATCTCACGACGGATTCCGGGCGGCTCAATCCACTTTCCGAAATTTTGATGACGCTGTCCGGAATTAAAGGCCCGATTTCAATTGAATGTTGAATGCCGACTTTGAAATTGGTCAGGTCGCGATTGTTGACGCCGACGACGTCTACATATGGATTCAATTTGTCCAATTGTTCAGGCGAATGGATTTCCATCAATACTTCGAGTCCTAGGTTTTTTGCCGTTTCCGCCAAGGACTTTAATCGTTCTTTTTCCAAGCATTCGGCAATCAATAAAATGACATCGGCTCCGATGGATTTGGCTTCGATGAGTTGATATTCATCAATAATAAAATCCTTCCGAAGAATCGGGCAGAAATTGAATTTACGTGCAGTTGTCAAGTCCTTGTTTTCCCCTGCAAAATATTTATTGTCCGTAAGGACGGATAAAGCCGAAGCGCCTGCCTGCATATAGCCGATGGAAGTCGGTTCGACATCCGCATAAGGGTTAATGAATCCTTGGCTGGGCGATTTCCTTTTATATTCGGCGATAATGCCGACTTTATCTTCTCGAGTCAAATATTTCCGGAAGGAAACGACCGGCGTGTTGAAGTAAATGCTTTGCTCCAATAAGGCGACAGGAAACAAGGCTTTCCTTTTTTCGACTTCCTGCTTTTTATCTGATATGATTTGATGTAGAATATCCATTTTATATAGAATGTTTAAACTAATTTCTTAAGTACTATTTCCGCTTTTCCGCTCATCAAAGACTCACGTGCTTCCGCTACGCAGTCCAATAGAGTTTGGTTGGGCTTAATGGTGTGTATGGCAAGTCCCGCATTTGCACAAACGACATCATTTTGGGCAGATGTTCCGTTTCCGGAAAGGACGCTTTTAAAGATACGTACTGCTTCGTCTTGTGTTTCCCCTCCGGCCAATTGGCCGGGAAACAACGACTGTAAACCGAAGTCAGTAGGAGTGGTAACCCGTTTTCCCGCGTTACCGCGAATGTCGGCATTTCCCGTAAGGGAAATTTCATCATATCCGTCCAATGCATGTACGATTGTAAACTTACGGGTAGATGCTTGCATGATGTGTTGATACAATCTTGAAATGACCAACGTGGAAGTGCCATATAATTGATGTGTCGGTTGCAATGGATGGCACAATGGTCCTAGGAGATTGAAAAAAGTGCGGAACCCCAATTGCTTTCTCACTGGCCCGACATGTTTCATGGCCGGATGGAACTTGGGCGCATGGAAGAAGCAAATCCCGGCCTCGTCGAGTTGTTTTCTGAGTGTCTCGGAATCATTGGTGAAGGTATAACCGAGTCGCTCCAAAGTATTGGATGAACCCGACACGGAGGAAGAACCATAATTGCCATGTTTGGTGACTTTGTAACCCGCTCCGGCTACGACAAAACAAGAAAGCGTAGAAATGTTGAACGTGTTTTTTCCATCTCCGCCGGTTCCTACGATGTCGATACTTTCGATATCGTTCCAGTTAACTTTTACACATCGCTCCAACAGAGCATCACGAAACCCTTGTAATTCTTCCGCACTGATGGGACGCATTCGGAAAACAGTCAAGAACGCGGCGAGTTGTGCATCGTTGATTTCACCTGCGGTGATACGCATGAGTGCTTCTCCGGCCTCTTCCCGGTCGAGTCGTTGGTGGGCGAATAATTTTTCGAGTTGTTTTTTCATTTATACGGTTTTTTGTGCTTGTTCGGCAGCCTTTAAGAAGTTGGCGAGAATCTTTTTTCCTTCCGGTGTCATGATAGATTCCGGATGATATTGAACACCGAATATTGGAAGTGATTCATGCCGGACCGACATGATGGCTCCATCACCTGATTTTGCGGTGATGGTCAGGCAATCCGGACAGGCATTTTCGTCTATGACCCATGAGTGATAACGTCCTACTTCGATAGAGTCGGAAAGTCCTTGGTAAAGTGGTTCTTGGAGATCTGTTATTTCAATGGGCGTAGCGATGCCGTGATAAACCCGTTCCAAATTTTTGAGTTGTCCGCCGAAGGCTTCTCCTATGGCTTGGTGACCGAGGCAAACACCCAATATGGGTTTTGACGAGCCGTATTTTTGAATAATATCGGGCATGATACCGGCATCTTTGGGTAAGCCCGGACCAGGTGAAAAAATAATGGCGTCGAATTGCCCCACATCATCCAGAGAGATTTTGTCATTTCTGTGGACGACAATTTCATGCTCGGAAATATCTTCAAGATATTGTACCAAGTTATAGGTAAAGGAATCGTAGTTATCTAATAATAAAATCTTCATCGAATTGGTGGTTTGTGGTGATTAGGAGATGGATTCGGCTAGTATCAGCGCCTTGCTCAATGCTCCGAGTTTATGGTTGACCTCCTGCAATTCCTTTTCTTCTTGACTATCCACAACAATGCCGGCTCCCGCTTGGCAATGGAGGATGTTGTCCTTGCTCAAAAAGGAACGGATGATAATGGCATGGTTGAGGTCTCCATTGAATTGCAGGATACCTATTCCTCCCCCATAAAAACTCCGATTGGTGTTTTCATGTTTGTCTATGAGTTGCATCGCCCTGTATTTCGGGGCACCTGAAAGTGTTCCTGCCGGAAAAGTATCGCCTAGTATACGAATGGGGTTGGCATCCGCTTCTAGGTCACCCTCCACTTCAGAAACCATATGGATGACGTGACTATAGAATTTGATGGATTTCAAATCTCGCACCTGAACATTAGTACAATGTCGCCCTAGATCATTTCTAGCCAAATCAACGAGCATGATATGCTCGGCGTTTTCTTTGGGGTCGCGTATCAATTCTTCCGCGAGTTCATTGTCTCGAACCAAGTTGCCGGTTCGTTTGAATGTGCCGGCAATCGGGTTGACCTTGGCCTTGCCGTCTTTGATGATAAGCTGAGCTTCGGGAGAAGATCCGAAGATGGAATAATCACCGAAGTCGAAGTAAAAGAGGTAAGGAGAGGGATTGATAGTCCTCAAGGCTCGATAAACTTGAAAATCATCTCCGATGTAAGGTTGTGAGAAACGTCGGGCGTAAACGATTTGGAAAACGTCCCCTACTTGGCAGTAATGTTTGCCCAAGGACACTAGATTCCTGAACTCCTCATCAGTAAGGTTACTATATCGTTCGCCTTGCCGGCGAAAATCAAAAGCCGGGACATTGGTGGCATTCACTTTCTGGAGAAACTCCTCCATGCGTGAGGTTTCTCCTTCCGGAATATTTTCCAAAATCTCCATTTCGTCCTTGAAGTGGTTGATGGAAATAATGAACCGGTATAAATTGTATTTGATGTCCGAAATGTCAGTGTGTCTTTTTTCCTCATCAAACTTCAATGAGTCGAAGTATTGAACCGCATCGAAATTGATATGTCCGAACAATCCATTGAGACCATCGTCGTTTTTATCTGAAATTTGGATACTATCCAAGAAGCTTTTCATGGCTTCCGAAACTGTACTATTGTCAGTAACCGTAGTGCGTTTTTCTTGGCCCGAAGGTCGTCTGATACTGACTTGACCGTTTGTTACCTTAAAGCATCCGATCGGATCGAACCCTAGGAAAGAATGGCAATCTTCCGCACTAGTGAAGTTATTACTTTCTAGGAGGACGGGTTCTGCAAAATGATCCCTAAGCCGAAGGTATAGGGCGACTGGTGTGAGTGTGTCACAGACCCTTTTCTCTCTTCGTACGGTCAATTGAATTGTCGTTTGTGTTTTCAACATGGTTTCATAATTTCTAAAATAGAGTATATCCGATTTTTTGTGATTGGACAATCGTAAATGAATCTTTAATGCAGTACACAGATTGTCGGAAATTGTCGAAAACGATATACGCTAAACGGGAAACGGCTTACCGGGTTTCCGGTAAGCCGTTTCATTATTGTAATTTTCTAATGACAAAATAGGCCTCACCTCACCCTTGTTTGAATTGGGTAAAGTGCCACCACCAAGTATTAGAAAATGAATTTTTCATATTATTGAATTCGATACCACAAATAAATGGCTATTTCGGGACTAGTTCAAGTTTTCCTTCCGGAAAATTTTAAACGTTGGCTAGTTTTGGAACTCTTTTTTAAATATCCGACTTATCAAGGATAAAGATTGTTTAAAAATGAAACTAACTAATAAGCAGAAAAAGACCCGGGGCAAATTTCTAAGCCTGATACTACGGCATAAGCCGGAAACCATAGGAATCGAGTTGGATGAAAACGGATGGGTTGCGGTAGATGAACTCCTTGACAAATTAGAAGGTCGTCTGACTAGGGAACAACTAGAAGATATCGTGGAAACGAATAACAAAAAACGATACGAATTCAACGAGGATAAATCAAGGATTCGGGCAAGCCAGGGACATTCCGTAAAGGTGGATCTTGGATATGATGCGGTGGAGCCGCCTGAGTTTTTGTATCATGGAACGGCTACCCGTTTCCTAGAAGCGATCAAGGAAGAAGGACTGGAAAAACGAAGTCGTCATGATGTTCACTTATCCACTCAGTTGGACACGGCCACAGATGTCGGTAATCGACATGGGAAGGTAGTGATTTTAACGATTCGAGCAAAGGAAATGCATACTGCCGGCTATAAGTTTTTCGTATCGACCAATCAGGTTTGGTTGACCGATCATGTTCCCGCCGAGTTTATTGATTTTCCCGAGTAGTTGGCTGTTCTTTTTTCTTGTTGAAAAATTGCCCCCCGATATTAACACTGAATACGAACATCATTCCGACAAGGGCGGGTACGATGATATTCAGTATCCAAAGTCCGAAAGTAGATGCAAGGATACTGATTTCGTTATCTGTAAAAAATCCCCAAATGAAAAGGGCGACCTCACTCCTGACGAATAAATCGGCGATGGCGGGTAGTGGGATGCTGGTTTGTAACAGGTAAATCGTGGCAATTCCCGACATGCCGGAGATAAATGGTGCGTCGATTCCGAAAAATCGGAGTATCAAATAATATTGTAATGAGTAGGTATAATACCTCGCCAATGCATAAACCAAGGCAATGGTTAATTCTTTGGAGGAATAATGCCGGAGCATTTTCATGTCCTTGGTAAAACGCCTGAGATAAGGGATGCGTCTGAATAAAGCTACCGCCAATCCTACATTGTAATATCCGATTAACATAAAAACGATTAGGGTGAGTCCTATCAAGGAGATACCTGCAATCAGATAGCCTTCAATGTCGAGATGGAACACCATGAAATAGATGGTTCCGATGATACCTACCGAAAGGAGGGCTACCATTTGACTGAAGCTTCCGACAAGAGTAGCGACTACCGTTTTCAGATTGTTTTCGGGTTTGACGACCAGGACCCGTCCGCCATATTCCCCAATACGATTCGGTGTAAAAATGGACAATGCGACTCCAAGGAAAATACCTTTGTAGGCTCGGAGGAACGGGACTTTTTCTACTCGGTTGACGAGGGTTTGCCATTTTAAGGTTTCAAAAGCCCAGTTGACCGGCATGAGGATAAAAGCCATAATAACCCACCAAGCATTTTTCCAAGTAAAGTTGAGAAGGAATTCATCCCAAAGCTCATGGATATTATCTTTAGAAAAAACTTGACTATATATCGTATAGAATATCGCCCCGATGATGAGTCCTTTCATCAAGGGGTTGAACCAACGGTAGCCCATTATTTTGCGAATAGGCGCCCATATCTTCCTGATTGTGTTTTTGAAGGACGGGTTGTCCAACCATCGGAAGTAGTTCATGTGTCCTTACTTGGCATGGACAACTATCCATGCGATTCAATAAATATCCTAGGGTGAATTTTGTTTGGGTCAATCAATCACCTATTATTTAACTAACGATAAGAATCGTAAAATGTTAGGTTGATACATGGGTATTGTTAAGTATGTGAAGCTGGTTGTTGTTTATTCTACCTGATTAAGTACCTGGACAAAAGTAATCGAATAATGATTTTCAAGGGTATTTTTGTTTTA
>JAHDCE010000702.1 GCA_020630045.1 Saprospiraceae bacterium
GCAAAAATACCCGAAAAGCATATTCCCTAATTATTTATGGCCGGGTACTTATTTGCAATTTAAACGAAATATTATGAAAAACGTAATGAAATTTCCCATCTTCTTCCTGATGCTATCCCTATGTTTGGCAACGATAGGATGTAGCGACGAAGATGACAATATGGAAGAAGAACCTGAAACATGCACCACTGACCCTTCAGTTACAGTAGAACAAAACATCCTAGGAACTTGGACTATTGACGGTACCGCTGCGGATCGTGTAACCTTCAATGCCGATGGAACAGGTTCGTCTACCGAAAGTTCATTCGACTTCGCCACTTCCAATGATGGCAAAGATTACCACAATTTTGATTGGATGATTGAAAGCGGTACCACCTTGGTGGTCACTTACGACTATACCCCCGACACGCCGGTTAGCCCATATCTCATTTCAGAAAACTTCGAAGTTTTACTCAATAATTGTGATAAAATGGAGTTGAGATCCGGTTTCGGGTTCGACCTAGAATTGACCAGATAATTCGATCGAAAAAGAGGTGGGACGGAAGTCAAGCTTGATTCTCTTTCACCTCTTAACTCTCCACTTCCCCTACATAGAAGTACTCATTTCAAACATCGGCAGATACATCGCCACCAAAATCAGCCCCACCACCAATCCTAGGAATACGATCAAGACCGGTTCCAATAAAGAACCAATAATCGCGGTTCGTTGCTCCGTCTCCTCACCATATTGCTTCGCCAGTGTGTCAAACATCAGAGGGAGCTGTCCCGATTCCGTTCCCACTTGGATCAAAGCCGTCATTTTATCTGGATAAAAATTATGTTTCCCCAGCGCATCATGTAAAGATTCCCCCTTGACGATATCCTGTTCGGCCTTTGCCAACGAAGAGGATATCGGATAAAAACCAATCATTTCCTTAACCAAAGAAATCGCCCGCAACAAGGGTATGCCGGCCGATAACAACAAGTGCATAGAAGAACAAAAACGAGTGAGATAAATCCGTTTCGCGATTCCTCCGAATATAGGAGTGTTCAACAATAAAAAAGCACCGGCTTTTTTCATGGATTCCCGTTTCCGGAATAGGAATATAATGATACCTATCGCCAAACACCCCAACAGCAAGTAGAGGCCGTTTTCTCCTAGAAAATCCGACGCCGAAATAATTCCCTTGGTGACTGCCGGCAAATCACCATCGAACCTTTTATAGACATCTTCGAACATCGGCACCAAAAATCGCAACATAAAGACCACCACACCCATGGCGAAAGCGATAACAAATGTGGGATAGGTCAAGGCTTGGATGATTTGTTTCCGATAACCCAAAGCCTTCTTGTAAAACCCCTGCAATTCTCCTAGGACCAAAGTCAATTTACCGGTTTCCTCGCCGATTTTGATACTCGACAATTCATACTGCGAAAACCCTTCCGCTTCAGCCATCGATTCCGAAAAAGAATGTCCCGAAACCAAAGCAGTCCGGATGTGGCTCAAAATCTTCCGGACAGATTTGGGTTTCGAATTCCGCTCCAACAATTCCAAGGCACGTTGCAGATCCAACCCGGAGGACAGTAACACCGCCAACTGGCCATACATCGATTCTTTCCGTTGATAATTCATCGGTCCGCCAAAGATCCGGATCTCCTTGTTGAGTATACCGTTTCCCTTTTCCTTTTCCCCTTCCGGGGAAATATTCTTATGCTCGTTCTTATGTGGCTGGATTCGAATTGACATCAGTGAAATAT
>JAHDCE010000703.1 GCA_020630045.1 Saprospiraceae bacterium
AATAAAATCTCTAATTCTAGCTCTCATAAAAACAATTCGTAATAATGTCTATTTTATATTAGCAACTATGATGGTTGCCCAAATTCATTTCCATGCAAAATCCTGTTTCTGTCGCTCCCGAATTGGCATACATCCCTGAGGTCATCGCCAAGCAAAAATCTTATTTCCGGAAAGGTGAAACCCTTGATGTGAGTTTTCGTGTAAAACAACTGAAAAAACTCAAAAAAGCGGTTGAGGAAAATATGGATGCCATACACAAGGCATTGTTTGATGACTTGGGCAAATCGGAAGCCGAAGCCTATTTGACGGAAACCGGAGTGACCTTGAAAGAAATCGAAGCCGCGATTTTGAGTGTGGAAAAATGGGCCAGACCCAGAAAGGTATCAACGCCATTGTTTTTTGTCCCTGCAAAAAGTAAGATCCTTCCCGAACCATTCGGAACGACGCTTATTATTTCTCCTTGGAATTATCCTTTCCAGTTGTTGATTTCTCCGATAGTGGGAGCATTGGCTGCGGGTAACACCATCGTTTGCAAACCATCTGAATGTGCGCCGGCAACCGCTAAAGTCGTAGAAAAAATATTGACTGATATTTATCCGCCGGAGTACGTTGCGGTGATTCAAGGAGGCGTGCCGGAAAGTACGGCATTATTAAGGGAACGCTTCGACTTCATTTTCTTTACCGGTAGTACTCATGTCGGACGTATCGTTTACCAAGCGGCGGCAAAATATTTGACGCCGGTTGTATTGGAACTAGGAGGAAAGAGTCCATGTATCGTGGATAAAGATATTCATTTGGAAAATACGGCACGTCGTATTGTTTGGGGTAAACACATGAACTTGGGACAAACTTGCATCGCTCCCGATTACTTGTTCGTCCATAAAAGTGTAAAGGGCAAGTTGATTGAGAGAATGAAGGAAAAGGTCAAGCAGTTTTATGGAGATGATCCGCAAAAAAGTGAAGATTATGGTCGAATTATCAATCATAAAAACTTTGATCGCTTGGCATCGATGATCGACCAAGACAAAGTTATTTTTGGTGGTCAAACAGATCGGGATGATAAGTATATCGCTCCGACCTTCATGGATAATGTATCTAGGGAAGATGCGGTTATGCAAGAAGAAATATTCGGCCCGATCTTGCCGATCATGGAGTATGAATCACTAGATGAAGTCATTGATTTCGTAAATGAAGGGGAGAAGCCTTTGGCCCTTTATATGTTCTCCAAAAATGATAAGAATGTTCGTCGTGTTTTGAAAGAATGTTCATCCGGAGGGGCTTGTGTCAATGATACGGTCATGCATTTTGCCAATGCCAATTTACCCTTCGGGGGAGTTGGTGAGAGTGGAATCGGTGCATATCACGGAGAAGCTTCCTTTGAAGTGTTTTCACACAAAAAGAGTGTCCTGCATAAGTCCTTCGCCATGGATTTGGATATTCGTTACGCTCCTTGGAAAAAGAATTTGAGCAAATTGAAGTTCCTCATGAAAAATTTGGTCTGACCCTAGATTTTTGTTCCCTAGGATTTAGCTTGAAATTATTCGTTTTCTACCTTTGCCGTCCTAATGACGAATCAAGGGGTACATACCTATTATATACATGTGGGTAGCAATTTGGGAGACCGAATGGCCAATCTTAAGGCGGCATCCGATTTGGTCGAGCAAAAAGTCGGTTCCGTCATCCGGAAATCATCTGATTACTTGACCGCAGCCTGGGGCAATGAAGATCAGCC
>JAHDCE010000079.1:0-798 GCA_020630045.1 Saprospiraceae bacterium
GAAACTCATTTAACATTTGTCGTAGTAGAAGCAATTTGATTCGTTTTCCATTAAGAATCGAATTGGGAAATAGATTTAGTTATTCAACCAAAGTTCAAAACTTTACCGGATAAAGTCCGTTTAGACAATAGCCCCGAGCTTTTTGAGGAATGACTAAATGAGCGACAAGTCAAGACCAAGGACGATTTTGCAGCCATGTCAACGTTTTTTAAACACGTTCACAGCATAAAAACAGGGAATCATTTTGTTTTCCCTTAAATGATGGCGTTATTTATATTTCTAAACTAATGCTAAGGGATTGAATCATCTCGAAGAAAAATACCAACAATTGACGGGTAAACTAATTTTGGGGTTTGACAAGGACCTAAGGGTCACCTTCTACAACCACAATCACAAATATCCCGTTACTCAATTACCAGTTCCTCAAGTCGGGTCTTCCATTTGGGAGGTGATACCTGAAATGGAGGAGACAATAGCCTGCTGTGAGCAAGCTTCAAATGGGCTATTCTCAGTGTGTGAAACTACAATTCACGGACACGCTACAGAAATAGAATTTCTACCCATCGGCCATGTTCCCGATGCCGATTCCCAATTCATCATCACCATGAAGTTGTTGGGTTCGAATGATCAACAAGATAATAATGAGTTGACCGCTTTAAAAAATCAGGTTGAAGAACATGTTCAATTCTCTTATGTGGTATCACATGATTTGAACGAACCTTTGCGAATGATCAGCAACTTCGCTCAACTATTACAAATAGAGCATTATGATTCGCTCAATGATGAAGGTCGGCAATA
>JAHDCE010000079.1:808-10883 GCA_020630045.1 Saprospiraceae bacterium
TGACGGTTCACAACGAATGCAACATTTGCTGCAAGACCTATTGACCTATAATCGGGTGACTAGAAAATCGGCTACTTTCAAGCATATGATCCTGGGGGATATCCTTCGATTGCAAATGCATAAATTAAATGCACTAATCCAAAAAAAGGGAGGAAAAATCATTTTTCCCGAAAATCATGAAATCCAAGTCGATGGAGAACTGTTTGGAATTATTTGTTCGGAACTCATCAAAAATGCATTGATTTACAATCGTTCGAGTATTCCAAGAATAGAGATTTCCGTCCATAATTCCGAACAATCCCAAATATTTCGGTTTACCGATAACGGAATCGGAATAGAAGAAAGGAGCCAAGATATCATATTTGAAATATTAAAACGGGTAAATGCGAGACCCGACATGAGTGGCTCAGGAATAGGATTAGCCAAGGCAAGGGTTGCTGCTAGGAAACAAAATGGAGATATTGTATTGATAAAATCGGTACCGGATGAAGGAAGTGTATTCCAATTAGAAATACCGGTCATCAATTAAGCCTCCCCCTAAATCGTTTTTATCGCATTATCTTTGAGGAATGGTGATTCTAAATAAAATATCAAATTACT
This sequence comes from Saprospiraceae bacterium, assembly GCA_020630045.1. Classification (GTDB taxonomy): domain Bacteria; phylum Bacteroidota; class Bacteroidia; order Chitinophagales; family Saprospiraceae; genus JAHDCE01. The sequence continues at coordinate 1,409 of JAHDCE010000079.1, forward strand.
TTGTTCCGGTTGACCGGGACATGATTGAAAATTGGCGAAAATCAAGAATCGTTGTTTTCATCTTGCTCATCACCATTTTCGTTTCATCATTTTTATGGATACTGACTACCTTTTTTTTTAACCAACAAGATAATGGTGTCGTTTATCCGCTGATCATCGGATTGATGGCGGGCTTGCTTTTTCTATTTAAATATACGCGCTCCCTAGAACTTATCGGTCTTACCATGGCCGTTTTGGTATTTTGTATACTGATACCGGCCACTCACAATTCAGGAGGATTTTATTCGGACGATATCCTATGGATGATTTTAGCTCCTTTCCTAGCTTTTCTCATCGGTGGTCGAAGAATCGGATTATTAGCATCATTGGGATATTTTGTCGTTATTTCTTACTTCTATTATTTAGAAATTAATGCGGAAACCTCCTACTATCATACTGCACTAAAATCCGATCCGCAATACTATTACACCAGCATTATCTTATTGGGAATATTCGTCCTTTCCATATTGTGGATATATGAATCCGAAAAAACCGGGTTGGTCAATAAAATCAATGAGAACCGAAAAGAACTGGAAAAACAAAAGGAAATACTAGAAGAAGAGGTGGCGGATAGAACAAAATCTTTAAGAATTTCCAATGACAGTTTACAACGATCCAACAAGGATTTAGAACAGTTCGCCTATATCGCTTCACACGATTTGCAGGAACCTTTACGGATGGTTGGAAATTTTGTCCAATTGTTAGAAGAAGAATACAAGGATAAACTGGAAGGCGAAGGCTTGCAGTATATTGAATTCGCAGTCAACGGTGTGGAAAGGATGTCCAATCTTATTGAAGATTTGCTGAATTATTCCAGGGCAGGAAAAAAGGAATTGCCTTTAGAACATTGTGATATTCAAAATCTGTTGGAAGAGAAAAAAGGGGACTTGAGTTTGATTATTAATCGGAGATCAGCTGAAATATTCGCGAGGAATATGCCCTCTATTTATTGCTATAAAAATTACTTGTCCATTATCTTCCACAATCTTATTACCAATGGTTTAAAATACAATCAATCCCCCAACCCGAGAATTGATATCGACCATGTTGAAACGGAAACTCACCATGTTTTTTCCGTAAAGGACAATGGAATCGGAATCAATATGGAATACAAGGAGCAAATTTTTGAAATCTTCAAAAGACTACATCGTAAAGAGGAATTTTCAGGTACCGGTATCGGACTGGCGATTGTTCAAAAACTCGTGCATTATCACAAGGGGGAAATTTGGCTAGAATCAGAAGAAGGTGAAGGAACCACTTTTTACTTTTCGGTTTACAAACATTTGAATCGGGTTGAATTATAAACCCTTTCCGCCTCCGGCTTGTATTTGATATATGGATATGGAGAAATCTTACATCAAGAGCCTGAGGAAACAATTTGAATATTACAAATTCCTAGGAGACAAAACCATTAATCAAGTAAAAGATAGCGACTTATTCCATACATTTTTTCCAGAAGGAAACTCTATTGCCATCATTGTTAACCACATGGCAGGAAACATGAAATCTCGTTGGACGGATTTCCTAACAACAGACGGTGAAAAAGAATGGAGAAACCGGGATCGGGAATTCGATGATGTCATCCAGTCAAGGGAAGAATTGTTGAAACAATGGGAAGAAGGTTGGAACTGTTTGTTTTTAGCAATTAACTCGGTCAATGAAGACAATTTTTCCACAACTATTTATATCAGAAACCAAGCACATACATTACCGGAAGCTTTCAACAGACAGATGATGCATTACGCTTATCATGTCGGGCAAATTGTTCTGATTGGCAAAATCCGATTGGCCGAAAATTGGGAAAGTCTCTCCATTTCTAAAGGACAATCCCAAACATTTAATCAAAATAAAATGGCAAAAGGAAAACATGGAGGACATTTCACGGATGACATCAAGTGAAAATCACTTGGACTTACGACATTCCAACACTATTATTGCACATTGCATTAATCAAGTTCATACTAAAATTGTCCCCTATCCATTCCTAATGTCACGTTTCTTTTTTTACATTTGACCTAATTAAACCGATTGAAAATGGGATTACCAATTGAAATATTATTAGTAGAAGATAATGAGGGCGATATCCTTTTGACGAAAAAAGCATTCGAAAAGGGTAAAATCATGAACCAACTCCACGTGACACGCGATGGAGAGGAAGCCTTGGATTTTTTATTCAAACGAGGCAATTTCGAGAACGCCCCTACCCCCGATATGATTTTATTGGATTTGAACATGCCCAAACTCAACGGACAAGAAGTGCTCAAAACCATCAAAGAAAATCCGGCCCTCAAATGTATTCCGGTCATCGTACTCACGACCTCAAATGCTGATGAGGATATTTTGAAAAGCTACCAACTGCATGCGAGTAGTTATATCCGCAAGCCGGTCGACTTTAAACAATTCGGCGAAGTCATTCAAAAATTACAAGATTATTGGTTTACGATCGTCCGGTTCCCCAATAAGGAATAACAATTAGATGTTATCACGATTTTTAAAAAAAAATCGTGATAACATCAATTATTTAGTCGCGTAAAATTCGAAATATTTACATTCCTCAATAGCGGTTTGATAAAACTCGGTATCCTTATATTTCGTTTTTAATATATCGTAATAAGTAGTGTATTCCGATGGAATTTTCGGAATTCTGCCGGCATAATAATCACTCATGCTTTTTGCAGCATCACTTCGATAGAATGCCGTCAACTCACACTTAGCGGACATGAAGGCCGCCTTGGCCGCCAGTTCGTCATCCGTCGTCATTTCACGGGCCTTTTCAAAATAAAACAAGGATTTCGATGTGTCGAAATACTCGCGGTTGCCATTGTCCGCTCCCCAGTACGTCATGACCTCGCCATCCGGCATATTAAACCATGAAGTGGATCCCCTAAAATAATCAAAGGCTTTATACGCATGACCGAAATAAGTCATATTGTAATAAGCAATACCCAAATAATAATAATATTTGGCGCTGTTGTCCATATCGGTTTTCGCTTTGTATTCGAAATCCAACAACTCATCCGTCAATTGAAGTTTATTAAAAATCAAAGTATCGGTAGAAGGACAATGGACACAATCCAATAATCTTTCTTCAAAAGGGTTCACTTGGGTTTGATCCAATATAGAAGGTTTCACCTTTGAAAGGGCCAGTTTCGCATCCGACAATTCTCCGCGAGTCAAATGATATGTCCCTTTCAACTCATACAAAACGGAGGTATATTCCGCACCGACCTTATTCTCCAACAAATACAATTCAAAATCATTCAGTTCCTTTTTTTCCGCCAAGGCCAACAAATCATTAATCACCTTCGGATCGGGATTATCCCTTAACGAATTAATCGAATGCACACACAAGTACGATTTCCCATGTTCATCCATATCGTCATACACATTCGACAAATGATCGAACATGAATTCGGGAAAGGTAGAATTGCTTTCGAAGTAAGGATTGCTTTTGATGATTTCCGCGAGTTCATTCTCAATTTTTTGGTTCAGCTTATCATAAGAATGAATCTGCAATGCCAATTCGAACATCTCTAATTGCGACTCTAATTTTTTATTCCCCTTGACCTTTGGAGCGGCGGCTTCATAGGTTCGTTTCGCTGCATAAAAATCACCGGAAAGATATTGTAGATACCCTTCCGAAATGGCCCAAAGCCCCTCATCCGGAACATGCTTTTCTTCAATAGCGGAACTGACGAATCGAAGCAATTTCAACAGGCGATTCTTAGCGATTTTATTCGGATAATCCGACGACGGTTTCTTTAATATCCTAAAATCCGTTCCTAGGAAAATCTCCTCTAAACGGCTGATTTCTTCCACCAACAAATAAGACAAATCTTTGTCAAAAGGACGGAAGGCATAAATCTTTTCCATCTCTTCGACCACATGACTATCCGGAACCATCGCCCGCATCGTATATAAGGTCACACGCTCCTCGTCACTTTTGCACATCTTCAAGCACTCTTCCCATTCTTCATCCGTCTGGATTTCAAAACTCCGATACACTTGATCCCTTTTGCCCATACAATTTTTAAAAATGGTAGAAAACAAATAGGATGCCTCCACTCTCCTACCCAATCGTTTGAGACAACCGGCTTTGTGTCCGAGCAACCACCAATTGATGACACTATCCGTCACATCAACCTTGGGCTCCGCCCAATCATAAATATCCAAAGCTTCTTGGTATCGATCGTCATAATGTGCCAAACGGACCAATTGATAAGTGTACCTCAATCGTAAATAGTGATTATCCGTCCGCAACAAAGATTCCTTGCCTGTTGAAATGAGGGAAGAAATCCCTTCGTTGTTCCTAGGTTCATCCGACCATTCGCTACCCGCAGTGGCGAAGGGTTCGCATTGTTTCGCAAATATCAAATAATCAATGGTCTCGGTACATTTTGAGGTCGCCATTCCTTGTGCGAATTCATTTCCCGAAAGGGAATACGGTAAACTCCCTCGCTTCTTCGAAGCCCTTCTCAACAATTCCATATCCTCGATGGAAGTCCGGTAAACGACCTCTTCAATATCCTTCAAATTGGCATGGTAACAAGAAGAAATTTGCCATTCTTTCAGGTTCTCGGTCCGTTGGTCCGTGCGTGCTTCCAAATCCGACTTTACGGATTCGCCGAATGCGAGGATATAAGGGGCGAAATCCGTTTCTTGTTCCAATATCCCCTCGTCTAACATCCTGTAACCATAATATCCATCATCTTCGTAATATCCACATCCGAAGGAGGTTTTAAAAGGAATTAAAAGCAACAAGCTAATGACTGAAAATATGACCGATGTTTTCCAATGTCTCATGAGAATAGGTTTTGGTAATGGTGGTATCTAAGTGGTAAAATACGATTTCTTTCGCATTCAAGGAAGGCTTGATCATTTGAGCGCATTCCATCAACAATCCACGATCGATCTCTTCAATTCTCAACTCATCTCCTTCATATAAATAATAGCCATTCAAGTAGGTACTTTTTATGACTTTCGTCCAATGATTCCGCTTAGAAAACCTTGAAGTATCCGACAATTCCGACAAGGAAGGAGAATGTATGAGTCTAATCATTTTTCCATCGCGAAACAATACCGCCCAACGAAATAAAGGCAATGCCACATCCAGTGGAATATCATATTCGCCTTCCGGCAAATAGGAACGGACATCATCCATATCCAAAATCGAATTCTCCTCATTCTTATCAGATACCTTTCCAGTATTGTAAACCATCAACACACCACGATCTACCGGCGGAACTCCCGTCTTACTTGGATATTTCCACTGATGTAACCGGATAGTCGCGGATATTTTCCAAGTGGTTTTTTCTTTCATTTTTTTTAAAAACAAAAAGAATCGTTCCCTAGACCCGGCCGTCCAATCACAATCGAATTGAACCTCGGAAATATCAGTCGGACTAACCTTAGAATGTATACCATTAATTTTGCGAATGACATTGTCCAGCAACTCCTCCAACTGTTCATTGGATACATACCGCATGGTTTTTTCGGTAATAAAAATGGTGGGTATGATTTCCATATTTTCTCTTATCCCCTTCCGGGGAATCATAACGCCCACCGGCACGGGCTTTCCTCCTTGAAAATCAATATCAAAATACCTGACATACAATCGCTTTGTCCCTACTGACAAAAGCAATTCGTCTTCTTCCGTCGTAAGATCCAAATAAGATTGCCAATGATAAAATGAGAGGGACGGAGGCGGCTCCGAATTTCCGCATCCCAGCAAAGTCACAAGGAGCAGAACACTAAACAAATGAGATATTTTTATCGAAAACGACATACAATCAACCAATCAGTCCTTCACGAATCAAATCATGTAAATGAACCACACCTATATAAAGTCCGACTTCGTCGGTGACCACTACTTGCGTAATACTATTCTCACGCATCATCGCCAGTGCTTCTACCGCCAACGCTTGTGATCGTATGACTTTGGGATTCAAACTCATTATCGACCTAGCAGAAATGGACAATTCATTCCAATCGGATTGGGCCAACATCCTCCTCAAATCTCCATCTGTAATGACACCCAAGGGAATACCATCTTCCTCACACACCACGGTCATACCAAGGCGACCCGACGATATTTCCAATATAATATCAGACAACCCCGCATCCGGGCGGACTTTGGGACTCGGATTATGTATGGACAAATCCCCGACCTTGAAAAACATCCTTTTCCCGATGGTTCCACCGGGATGGAACTTTGAAAAGTCATCCGCAGAAAAACCGCGCAAGGCCAACAATGAAACCGCAATCGCATCGCCGATGGCCATTTGTTGGGCGGTGCTGGCAGTAGGAGCCAAGTTATTGGGTTCGGCCTCTTCTTCCAAGGGCAAATGGATAAAATAATCGGCATTTTCCGAAAGGAATGACTCCTTGGTATTCGAAATCCCTACAATCGTATTTCCAAGCGCCTTGACCCAAGGAACCAAAGAACGGATTTCATTCGTTTCACCACTTTTTGACAAGCAAATCAAAACATCTCCGGACATCAACATACCCAAATCGCCATGAGTGGCTTCGGCAGCATGCATAAACATGGACGGCGTACCGGTAGAGTTAAGCGTAGCGACGATTTTTTGAGCGACCAAAGCACTTTTCCCCATGCCTGTCCAAACAATTCTCCCTTCAATTGCAGCTAACATTTCCACAAGCCGGACATATGATATATCTATCACCTGATTCAAAACGCCGATGGCTTTTGACTCTACAGAAATAACAGTTAGTGCATTTTTAACAATAAGTTCCTTCGGATTCACCCCTATTTTTTTAAATTTGTCATCCTTTTGAAAAACAGTCGTGTTTTCAAACCAAACTTTCCCCGTCAAATATCTTCCAATTACAATTAATTTGTATTTTTAGTCACAACGGCTTAACCAAATAAACGGAAGGTGATTAAATAGCGGTTCGGAATTATGAAAATGACAATTTTATTTCATTCCATTTTTCCAACTCAATACAATGTAAACAAAGTAAATTAAAGAATTGAGAACCAAATTTTGTTATGAATCAATGAGCACCCGGAGCCTGATAGCCGTAGCTATCATGGTGAGGATGCGAAGCGGAGTCAGGACAAAAGATGTTTTCAAAATTTAATATTATTTAGTTTTCAATGTATTCGATTAATCGCCGATTAAAAAACATTATACAAAAGTAAACCAAAGAGAGTAATTACATGGGAACGATCACACACGATCTTCAAAGTTCATTAAGCCACTTTTTCGGGTTTGATAAATTCAAGGGTAATCAAGAAGAAATTATCCAGAGCGTTTTAGAGGGGCAAGATACATTCGTCATCATGCCGACAGGTGGAGGAAAATCGCTTTGCTACCAATTGCCTGCATTGATGCTGGAAGGAACGGCCATCATCATTTCTCCGCTTATTGCTTTGATGAAAAACCAGGTGGATGCCATCAGGGGATTCAGCGAAGGGGACGAAGTCGCCCACTTCCTAAATTCTTCCTTGTCGCGCACACAGGCAAAAAAAGTAAAGTCGGACATTACGGAAGGAAAAACCAAAATGTTATATATCGCTCCGGAGACTTTGACCAAGGACGAAAACTTGGATTTTTTCCGTCAGATTAATGTCAGTCTCATCGCGATAGATGAAGCTCACTGTATTTCGGAATGGGGACATGATTTCAGACCGGAATATCGAAGGATTCGAGACATGATCGACATCATCGGAAAGGACATTCCGATTGTCGCCCTAACGGCGACCGCTACGCCGAAGGTTCAACAAGACATCGTCAAAAACTTGGGGATGGCTGAAAACAATACCTTCATTTCATCATTTAACCGAGACAATCTTTATTACGAAGTCCGACCGAAAGGAAAGAAGGAACAAACCTTCAAGCAGATTGTAGAGATTATCAAAAAGCAACCGGGGGCTTCGGGTATCATCTATGTCCAAGCAAGAAAAACGACGGAAGAAATCGCAAAGATTTTGAATGTCAATGGTATTAAAGCCGGTGCTTATCATGCCGGATTGGATGCAAAAACAAGGAGTAAAACCCAGGACGATTTCCTCATGGAAAAAACCGATGTCATCGTCGCTACCATTGCATTCGGAATGGGAATCGACAAACCTGATGTCCGTTTCGTCATTCACTATAATATCCCGAAAAGTATAGAAAATTACTATCAAGAAACCGGTCGTGCCGGGCGGGATGGTCTAGAAGGAAATTGCGTTACCTTTTATTCGCCCAAAGACATGCTCCGCTTGGAAAAATTCCTGCGGGACAAACCATTGGCAGAGCGTGAAATGGGTTCGTTGTTGATGCAAGAAATGATCGGTTATTCGGAAACCACCGCTTGCCGTCGTCAATTCTTACTTCATTATTTCGGCGAGCAATATGACGATTCCAGGTGTGACAACATGTGTGACAACTGTAGGCATCCGAAAGAAAAAATCGAGATGAAGGATGAAATGTCCCTAGGTCTACAAATCGTTGAAATCCTAAAGGAAAATTTCACCGCCAAACATTTGGTGAATTTCGCGCAAGGAAATCGAACCCAAGAAATCGAAGCATTCAAACATGATCGTCTGGACTTGTTCGCACAAGGAAAAGGAAAGGATGCCACTTTCTGGAATACCATATTCCGAAACGCCCTGATAAAAATTATATAAAGATATTGAAAAGTACGGGCTACTCAAGTTGACGGAAGCGGGTCGGGCATTTGTGCAATCCCCCTACTCCATTATGATGCCGGTCAACCACAATTACGACAACTTTGTCGATGATACGCCTAGCACGACTCAATCCGCCATGCTGGATGAGACGCTTGTCAAGATGTTGAAGGATTTGAGAAGAAGCGAGGCCAACTCCCACGAGGTACCGCCGTATGTCATCTTTTCGGAAAATTCCATTCAGGAGATGGCTACCCATTATCCTTTGAGCATGGAAGATTTGGCGAACATATCGGGAGTGAGCGCCAGCAAGGCTCGTCGATACGGAGCTCCTTTCCTCAAAATGATTCAAGGATATGTGGAGGATAATGACATCATCCGACCAATGGATTATGTCATGAAACAGGTCGCCAACAAATCCAAGAAAAAGGTGGTCATCATCCAAGGAATCGACAAAAAACTTCCATTGGATGAAATCGCCGATTCCAATGGACTAAGCATGGATGAGTTGTTGGACGAAATGGACATGATCGTTGATTCGGGAACTAAAGTGAATATCGATTATTACATCGAAGACAATGTTGACGAATATTCCTTGGAAGATATCTTCGATTACTTTATGGAAGCGGAATCCGGAGATGTAAAAGTCGCCTATGACGAATTGCATGAAGATGACATTACTATGGAAGAAATTCGTTTGGTAAGAATCAAATTCATGTCCGAATTGGGGAATTAATACCCCAAAGTACCTGGACAAAAATAATCGAATAATGATTTTCGTGGGTATTTTTGTTTTAG
>JAHDCE010000080.1 GCA_020630045.1 Saprospiraceae bacterium
GCAAGCACTCATCCGTATAAGTGGTCAAGGTTGTTTCCGCCAATTTTTTGGGTGACTTGTATTCTTTGTGGATACGGATCATATCCTCTTGGCTGCTCGGAAGACGCCAACGAACAGTCGCTTTAGCCGTCGCCCTAGTCGCGTCGTTGAATCGAATGTCAATCGGAGGGTTAAGCGAGGTTACGGAAGAATTGATTTCTTTATCTGTGAAGATGACAGAAATCACATCCGGATATGCGGTTGTTTCGCTAAAGAATCCGGAATAATAGACACCCGGTTCAAAACGTACCCATTCTTTACCACTGATGGTTTGGACGTGAGTCCGATAACCACTGTCGTTGATAGCAAATGGGTTGGCAGAAATAAATAAAAGGATGGCGGCGAAGCCTATCATCGCCCAAAGTACCCAACGCAATTTAAAATTTTTCATACCTCAAAATTTTATGGTTCTCTAATTGTTTTTATCTGTTTATTCTTGTCATATCTATGGTCAGATGGAACTTACCATGATTAAATAATCATGGACGTTTCTTTTGATTTAAATATCCGCCGCACCGAAGTGCGGCGGAAGACGGTGGTGATTCATTATGGGTGGTGACTCATGTGGGATTGGTGATTCATATAGATTTTATTTCATTTGGTTTTGTGATGTCTCCGCACCGCCTATAATTGTTAACGGAGTCTTAAAAATCTGGTTACACCTTGAAGTCAAGTCATAGACGAGTGCTTGGATTCATCGGATTTCTGCTTGTTTTTTTCGGCGAACGGAAATGGCATTTTGCAAATTTTTCACATTCTTATGATAAGACACAACATTGAAACCCATTTCTAAAAAAGTCAATCAAGCCATTCAAAAAGAAATAAAAACATTACAAAAAGTAAAATAAACTTGACTTTTTAGAAAAACACATTCATCTTTGACCCTGTTAACCAAAATGAATGTCTTATGAAAAGTCAGATGTTATTTCCATATAGTTGGAAAAAAATCGGTTTGGGAATTTTAATCCCATCTATTCTATTGGGTTTGTTTTTTCAATTCGGAGGAAACGAGCCGGAGTTCTTAACCATACAGGTTCCAAGTTTGTATTCGGAAGAATTATTTGCCGCCAAAGGAGTATGGTTTTCTTGGGTAGAAGACAACATCGCTTGGGAGCTCATCATGGTGGGAATCATTGTTGGCGGAATGATTTATGTATTCTCAAAAGAAAAGGTAGAAGACGAGTTCATCGCAAAAATCAGGTTAGATTCGTTGTTGTTTGCTACCTACGTCAATTATGGATTAATCTTGTTCGCTATTTTGGCGATTTATGGGATGCCCTTCCTAACTGTGATGGCATACAATCTATTTTCTTTGCTTATCATTTTCATTATCAGATTTCGTGTTGCATTGTTCCAATACCAAAGCGCCTGAGTCATGAAGAACAAATTGAAAGTACAACGGGCCATTAAGGATATGACCCAAGCAGATTTGGCGAAAGCCATAGGGGTCAGTCGGCAAACGATTAATGCGATGGAAAAGGGGAAATATGTTCCATCCACACTTTTGGCATTGAAAATCGCATGGATATTCGAAGTGTCGGTGGAGGAAGTGTTCTTTTTGGAAGATGAAGAGAAGCCTATCCGCCCTCCAGAAGAAAATTGTTAAATTTTCGAATATCCCTACAACTTCCTCGTTGAGGAAGGGTCTTTGGTGTGTGACTTACCACTAAACACACCATTATTCTCATAAGTAAATCATCAAAACACCAACATGAATCCATTAAAAAACCGAATCGCAGCTTGCTGCGTCTTTTTTTCATTCTTTTTTACTCTTTCTTCATTCGGTCAAGATGCCGATACCCTCAAACTTCGGGAAAACGCCCTTAATATCTTCTTGGATTGTGACTGGGACTGCGATATGACATATATCCGTCAAAATATGACGATGGTCAATTATATGCGGGATCAAAAAGATGCCGACGTATATATCATGGTCGTCAGTCAGAGAACGGGAAGTGGCGGTGATGAATATCAACTACGATTCGAAGGACAAGGTAAATTCGACGGGCAATCCGGTGAAATCAAGTACACTAATCCGGGCACCAACACCAATGATGAAAACCGGATAGCGATGGTCAAGCACCTTCAGGCAGGGCTTCTTCCATATATCAGTCAAACGCCTTTGTTTGACAAAATGACCATCCAGTTCGACGATTCCGCGAAAGCGGAAGAAGTGAAACCGGAAGAAGTAGAAGACAAATGGAACAATTGGCTCTACAGTATCAATGTAGGCGGTTGGATGAGCGGGCAAGCGAGTTTTCGACAATTTAACGGATGGAGTAGTGTCAATGCCCGAAGGGTAACCGAAACTTGGAAACTCAGCTTCAGTCTTAGCGGAAATACGAATCGACAGGTATTCGTCAACGGGGATTCGGAAGATGTGTATACCCGTGAAGGTTATGGTTTTTACAGCTATGTTATCCGGGCAATCAATGACCATTGGTCGGTTGGGGTGAACCAAGATTTATTTACTTCTACATTTAGTAATTTAGAGTTGGCAAATGATTTCGGCCCTGCATTGGAATACAATTTATTTCCTTATCAAGAGTCGGCGGTCAAGCAGATGCGATTCATTTATCGTCCATATCATAGATACCATATCTATGAAGACACGACGATTTACAATAAAAAGAAAGAGCATTTATTTGGTCATCGCTTTGAAATCGCATATGAAACCCAAGCGAAATGGGGAAGTGTGGATGCGGCTATTTCGACCAACCAATATTTTCATGATCCGTCTCTATATAATGTCGAGTTGGATGCTGGCATCAATATCCGAATTGTGAAGGGATTGAATGTAAGATTATCCGGTAACGTGGCCTTGATTCGGGATCAGGTCGCATTGAAAAAGTTCGGCGCTTCGGATGAGGAAGTTTTGCTTCAACAACGGGAGCTCGCCACGAATTATTCGTATTGGGGCAATTTCGGAATCAACTATACATTCGGTTCGATATATAACAACGTTGTATTTCCTCGGTTCGGGGGCGGATTGTAATAAGTGGTTCATAATTCATACAAAAGTGACTGCCTTGATTACCAAGGCAGTCATTTTTTTTAGTCTTATATCGTTAAATTATTCTAAGGTTGTGTGATTTCGTCTTATTTAGCTTCTGGCAAGGTTTTAGCCATTATAGCATAAAAACAATCTTCACATTCTAGGCTACACTAATATTTCTTAATTAGAATATGTAGTTCGATGAAAATTTGCACTTACAATAAACTTTTCACACAATCCTTCAAAGTGATAATCGCTTTGAGTTTTGTACTTTTTATTGGTATACATCAAAGTGCCGTAGCACAAACTTGTACCGTAAATGCTGGTGTGCCATTTGCTATGTGCCAATCTGATGGAGATGAATGGACGCTATATGGCAATTCAAATCCAGCCGGAGCCGGGTCGGTTTCGGTTACTTGGAGTATCGTCAGCCAGCCGGCTGGAAATAGTGCCAGTATCAGTTCTCCAAACTCCGAAACAACGATTGTAACCGGCATCACAGAAGTCGGTGAATACGTTTTTGAAATCGCAGGTGTCTGCCCCGACGCTTCAGGAACTGCTTATGATCAAGTTAAATATTATTTGGATGAGCCCTTGCCGGATCCGGGTCTAGCAGAAGATTATGAATTCTGTACATCGGGCACCATTTCCGTCGCCTCTCCAGAACCGGATGTCCAATATGCTTGGATAGGCATCGAGTTTGACAGCTACGGTGAGCAAGGTATGCAAATTGTCAGCAATGGAAGTTCGGTTGATTTATCCGTTAATCGTTTTTATCCGGGTGGGATAGGCAAACTCATTCTTTTTTCATGGAGGGGGTCTTGTGTTCGCAGAGATACCGCTGATGTGATTGTCACTAATGAAGAACCGGCTGATGCGGGTGCCGATGTTTATATCTGTGGTGACAGTTGGACTAAAACCCCTGAATTCTATGAAACTTTAGAGTCAGATGAATATCGCTTTATGCCTTATGGCGGCACTCAAAGCTGGACCCAAATTTCAGGGCCTTCAGCAGCAACTATCAATTACAATTCAACATACACCACTCAAACGGACGGAGTAGTGAATTGGACGGATTTGGTGGCCGGCACTTATGAATTCGAACTTACATTCACTTATCCGGCTCCTTGTAACACAACATATACTGACCGTGTCATTTTTTATGTCAGTGGCTCAGCACCAAGTTCTTGCCAAGAATTCAGTAGTTCTTCCTATGTCATTATTGGAGATTGTGATGGCACTCTTGGCGAGTGGTATATTGATTTAAGAGATTATGGTATTGACCCGGATTTAATGGAAGAAGGAGATACAATTCGATGGAGTTTTCAAGGAACTGCAAATGAATGTGCTCCAGGGTTTACGTTGCCTGCTCCGAATCAAACAGTCGTCGTGATGCCTACCACAGACATATGTTCAAATTGTAGGCTGGTCGCCACATATGAATGCGGGGACTCTCCGGGTTGTGGGGGTAATGCACTCGCCTTTCGATTTTTCAATCTTGAATTTGATATGGATTTTGCAGATGCATACGTTTGTAGCCCTGACGGGAATCCCGTAGCCGCCAATCCATTATCTGGCCCCATTTGGACTTCTAGTGGATGTTTCGGTAGTTTCTTTAGGTATTTTCGAGTCATCAACTCACCTACGCTCTCTGCGGGAACACAAATTTATCAGCCCAATCTAGGAACATTTCTTTTTGACTTAGGAGTTCATGAGTTTGAAATCGTGGGAACGAGTTCGAACAGTTACTTCAACTCCTTAGGAGGAGATTTACAAAGTTGCGAAGAATCTGACCCATATACAATAACTGTTTTACCAACGGCACAGGCAGCTAATGCCGGAACGGACGCAATTTTACCATGTGGGAACACAAGTACCACGCTTTCAGGAAATAATCCAGATCTCCCTACCTTCACAGGAGCTTCTGTGCAATGGAGTTTTGTCTCAGGCCCTAATACACCAACCATGTCCGACGTCAATCAACAAGACCTGAATCTTTCAGGGTTGGTTCCGGGTATTTACAATTTTAAGTATACCGTCGGTAATGCTGTTTGTGGATTTATTGAAGATGATGTAAATATCATTGTTTCATCAGCTCTCCCTACGGCAAATGCAGGAGCGGATGACGCCATTTGTTATGGTGGACGATATGTTTTGGATGCAACCGTTCCAACTGATGCCGTTGGAGCTTGGTCTGTTTCCCCATCAGCCGGCGTTTCCTTTGAGGACATCACCTGTCCCACTTCTTATGTAGAAGGACTGGGTGCAAGTACAGCCTACACATTCACTTGGACAACTACAAATGGATGCGGATCGGCGACTGACGACGTAGTCATCACTACATCTGCCACCCAAACGGATGTTGCAGAAGCAGGAAGTAATATGTGCCAGCAAGGTGATTACACTTTTGACTTGAATGCGACAGCTATTACCGCTACAGGAGCAACCGGATTGTGGGAAGTTATTTCAACACAAAGGACTCCGGTCACTTTTGACGACCCCACCTCTCCTACCGCCGTCATGACTGTCGGGACATCAACATTTAGTAATTTCACAACTATTCTCAAATGGACGGTTACGGTTCCGGGATGTGATCCACAAGTAGACACATTGGTAGTTACCCATATGCCCAGTTGGTTGACTCCAAGTACTTACTTTTTTGATTTTTGTAATTATGGTGCCGCTGATACGATTACATCTCCTTATTTCTACCCATCATTAGGAATCTTGTGGACTCAAGAATATGAAGGTCCTGCCGGCGTCCAGTTTTTGAGTCCGGTGGATGATCCGGAATTAAGGGTAATATTTCCGGGACCGGGTCAATATGAGTTATATGTAGAATATGGTGAAGCGGATTGTGTCATCAAAGACAAGTACATCGTTACTGTCGGTGAAACGCCGGCAAGTGCAGAATCTGCGGGCCCGGATGCTGTAGTTTGTGATTTGACCAGTTATACAATGCAAGCTACCGAAGGTCCTCATGGTGGAAGATGGTTCAATCTCAGCACTCCGGGCGGAGACAATACGATTAGCTCTAGTTCCGGATACTCGTATTCCGACCCGACTGATCCGAATGCTACGATTACATTTTCCGCGGTAAGCGGGAATGACGACCTAGCGGGTGAATACGTATTCGTATGGGCTACATTGCCTGAAACTTATATCAACTCCCAATGCTTTTTATATGATACCGTTTCAATTAATGTCATCGAATCTGCAGATGCGGGTGAAGATATGGCTATATGTGAAGTTGACGGCGTTTCTTTAATGGGGAATGTTGTAGCCCCCGTAGCCCAAGGAGCCTGGTCTTATGTTTCAGGAGACGGCACTCCTACACAGATTACAATCAGTGACGACGGTCGAATCGCGGCATATGATTTTCCGGGTGCAGGGACATATGTAATGGAATACCGCATTACGAGTGCCGATTGTGGAGTAACGACGGATCAAATGACCATTACTATAGACTTACCGGAACCGGATTTGGGCCCGGACATCATTGCTTGTTTAGATACATTGCAACTTGATGGCCCCACACTCCTTACCGGAGAAAGTGCCATGTGGGAATTAATAGAGGGTAGTGGTTCTTTTATAGGTTCCGCCGCCGAAGAAGATGTTACTTTCGGTCCGCTTTCTCAAGGCGACACCTTGCTTTTTGCCATTGCCATTACCAATTCATCCGGATGTATCGGTAGAGATACCATTCAAGTTGCGGTAGATTATTTTGATGAACTCAATGCTATTCCAACAATGCCCACTTCTTGCTCGGCATCTGATGGAGAAGTCATTTTCTTTAACTTGGAAGCGGATACGGATTATTCACTCTACTATCTATTTGATGGTGTACAACAAGGGGCCATTTCATTGACCAGCGATGCGGTCGGTTCGCATTCTTTAACGGGTTTGTCTGCCGGGCTTTTGGAAGACATTGTTTTTGAAAACAGTTCAAGTTGCTTGTCGGACACTATAGATGCGGTTCTTCTAGCCGCTCCATGTATCCAGAATCTAGGAAATCAAGTTTGGGTGGATACGAATGTAGACGGAATTCTCAACGGAACAGAATCGGGTATCGATAATGTGGACGTATATCTTTATGAAGATAACGATTACAACGGGGTGCCGGATGGTGCCGCAGTGTCTTCAGCCGTTACTGCCGGAGGAGGGTTTTATGCTTTTGACGACGTTAGAGCGGGTGCTTATGTTGTAGGATTTGATTTGTCCGGGCTTACCGACGTCTATTACTTCACACCAAAAGTCGATGAAGGTTCGGATGAAGAAATCGATAGTGATGCCCAGCGGACAACAGGGCTTACTTCAACTGTTTATTTACAACAATCCAATGATGATTTACGCATCGATGCAGGTATCGTCAAACCCAGTATAGAAGGAATCACCTGGATGGACACGGACGAAGACGGTTTAAGAGAAACGGGAGAACCATTACTAGAAGGTGTTATTGTTTACCTATATGATTCAGGAGATAATATGATACGACAATCCAACACCTTCGGAGATGGAAAATTCGCTTTCCACCATATTCCCGCAGGAGACTATTATTTGGTATTTGACGAAGCTCCAAACGTTACGAAGGGTAATATATTCGCTACTGCGACATATCAAGACATGGTAGGTTCGACAACGATTGACGACATTGGCGACAGTGATGTGGAACCTAATCAAAGAAAGACGATAACATTCAGCCTCAGCACTAGTCAAAGGATTACAGATATCGACGCCGGATTTTCTATTTCAGAGCTCCCTGTAGAATTTTTGTTTTTCCGTGGTTTTGCAGATGACTGTAAGGCTCAATTACATTGGGCGACGGCTACGGAGCAAGATAATTCACACTTCATCGTGGAAAAAAGCACGGATGGTAGAAACTTTCAAGAAATCGGAAAGGTCGATGGGCAGGGTACCACAGCGGAAGAACAATATTATTCATTTATAGACAAGCGTCTAAGAAGCGAAAAAACCTATTATAGATTGAAACAAGTAGACTACGATGGTACTTATAGTTATTCGAATATCGCTGTTATTTCTCTCAAGAAGGACTCGCCTTGCTTTAATCCACTCGGAACAGGTTTCGTCCAACCGAATCCTAATTTTGGACAGTTCCAGTTTATTGTTTCATTGGAAGAAGGCCTTGAGGGAACCGAGTTTATCATGACTGACCTTCTAGGTAAGCAATTATCCATCAGTAAGGCTAATCTTGAAGCGGGTTCCAATCAAATAGAATTGGACATAACGGACTTTTCACCGGGTACTTATTTCTTAACCGTCAAACCTAGGAAAGG
Organism: Saprospiraceae bacterium; assembly: GCA_020630045.1. Taxonomy (GTDB): domain Bacteria; phylum Bacteroidota; class Bacteroidia; order Chitinophagales; family Saprospiraceae; genus JAHDCE01. Next base: position 8,329 of record JAHDCE010000080.1, read on the forward strand.
AGAACCGTTCTCTTTCAGGATTGTACATGTGAAAGATTAAAGCCCAAGCCAAAAATCACCGGAATATGCTTTCCGGCCATTATCACAAATCCCTCGGTCAAGGTTACGACCGGGGGATTTGTATTTGATCAATCAGCGAAGCTTTATTCTACGACAAACGCTTTAACTCGACTTAGCATCGCGGGACCGTAATCAACGCCATCAGGAACAAGCTCGTAGCCAAAATTTTCGCCGTCGTGAAAAGGCAGACACCTTATGTCGATACTTTCGCGTATAAATAGGAAAATTTATCACATATCATTTGGCGAACCGTAGAAATTCAGGCTCCGGGTGCTCATTGATTCATGACAAAATCTTGTTCTCAATTCTTTAAATTACTTTGTTTACAGTGTACTAGTGTATTAAATTTACTTCAAAAAAACATCTTTAATAGTTGTCTGCAATTCAAAGTGCAGATGATGGTTTGAAGCGATAAGTTCCGCCCCGAATACAAAATCGCCTCCTAGGCGGAAGTCGGTGACTCTACCCCCGGCCTCTCGGACGATTAGGGTCCCTGCAGCAACATCCCAAGCATTTAAACCATATTCATAAAATCCATCAAAACGACCTTGGGCGACATATGCCAGATCAATGGCAGCCGACCCCAAACGCCGGACTCCTCTGGTATGGATGGTCAAGTGACTGAAAACATCAATATATTTTTTTAGTATCGATTCATTTTTCCCGTAAGGGAAACCGGTCACCAATAATGCTTGGCCCATATCTTTTTGTTTGCTGACATGAATGGGTTGACCGTTGCAAAACGCACCCTTGCCCAAACAAGCATGATACATGGCATCTTGCATGATGTCATAGACAATGCCGATGACGATTTTGCCCTTCCGGGCCAATGCCACACTAATGGAAAACAAGGGGATACCATGCAAGAAGTTGGTCGTTCCATCCAGCGGGTCGATGATCCAGCGGAGGTCACCGTCCAGTTGACGGACGGTTTGTTCTTCGGTGAGGAAAACGGCTTCGGGGAGTAGTGGTCCCAAATCTTGAACCAGCATTTTTTCCGCTGTTTTATCGACATAACTTACAAGGTTGTTCAGCGACTTTTGCTCTATTTGTCCGAGGGTAACCTTGCCGTTTTCTTGTCGGATAAAGTTTCCTGTCCGCCTTACGGCAGATAAAAAGTCAGGGAGTAGGGAAAAGATGTGTTCCATATCAACCTGTGATTTTGCCATCTTTCCACATCTGGGCATAAGCTTTGGCGAAGTAAGTCAAAATTACTTGTGCGCCGGCACGATGAATGGACAGCAAGGTTTCGGGCATGGCTTTGTTGAAGTCGAGCCAACCGTTTTGACAAGCAGCTATAAGCATGGCGCACTCACCGCTAACATGGTATGCCGCTACCGGAATGTCACTCCATTCGTTGATGATATGGATGATGTCCAAGTAATTGAGCGCAGGTTTGACCATGAGGAAATCCGCACCTTCGTCATAATCCAAAGTAGCTTCTCTAAGGGCTTCCTTTTTGTTGGCGGGATCCATCTGATATGTCTTTTTATCAGCCGGTACATCGTCGTTTTCCTTGGGTGCGCTGTCTAGGGCATCCCGGAAGGGGCCATAAAACGCACTGGCATATTTAGCGGTATAAGACATGATACCAGTGTCAGTATATCCGGCAAGGTCGAGTGCATCGCGAATATATCCGACCCGTCCGTCCATCATGTCCGACGGTCCTAAAATGTCGAATCCGGCTTGGGCTTGGGCGACCGACATTTTGCCAAGAATGGGGAGGGTTTCGTCATTCAATATTTTTCCATTGCCTACTAGTCCGTCATGGCCGTCGGAGCTATATGGATCCATCGCGACATCGGAAATCAAGCAAGTTTCGGGAAAGGTATCCTTGATTTTTCGAGTGACTTCCAAGTAAAAATTGTCTTCCGCATAGCTATGTGTCGCCGTTTTGTCCTTGTTTTCCTCGGCTATCGCCGGGAAAAGGATAAATGATTTGAGTCCTAGTTCTAGGCAGGATTCGATTTCCGGAAGGAGGGTGTCAATCGACCATCGATAATTTCCCGGAAGGGAAGGAACTTCTTGTTTGATGCCTTTGCCGTCCGCTAGGAATAGCGGGTATATCAATTGTTCGGGCATCAGATAAGTTTCACGGAGCAATGCCCGGGTCGCTTTCGATTTTCGGTTTCGTCTTGGTCTGATTCGCATGTATATCTATTATTTTTCCTTTTTAGGTACCGGGTCGAAATGGTCGTGTTTTGACCAGGGGTGGCACCGAAGAATCCGTTTGGTTCCGAGCCACATCCCTTTGAGTACGCCCCATTCCATGATGGCGTCCATCATATAGGTGGAACAAGTGGGTTGATACCTGCATTTTGAAGCCATCATGGGAGATATCGCCATCTTGTAAAAGATGATAGGGAAGACGACGATTTTTCGAATAATGATTTTAATGTTTTCCAATGACAAGTATGTTTTGGTATTAAGTACCCGTCCATAAATAATCAGGGAATATGCTTTTCGGGTCTTTTTGCTTTA
>JAHDCE010000704.1 GCA_020630045.1 Saprospiraceae bacterium
TTGATTCCCCAAATAACGATTCGTCTTTCATACAAAAAATTTCGTGATAACATCTAATAGATGTTATACTCGAAATTAAGTATAGCCAAACTGTAATTCTGATTTTTGCACAGTGCATTTAAATCAACAAAAACATAATACTTCCATGTCGGATCACTCCTTGAAAATCGGCGACATATTCACTCCAAAAGAATCAGTGGATTTTGCCATCAACCAGTTCGGTATTTTTGACGACTGGTTAGCGGGAAAAACAATTTTCGACCCTACTTGCGGAGACGGAAACTTGCTCTTTTTCCTAGTAGAGCATGGATTGGACAAAGGGTATTCCTTACAAGATTTACCATTGAACAACTTGTATGGAAATGAGCTGAACTTGTCATATCATCAAAAAGCGGTCGATCGTTTCCAAGCAGCATTTTCATACGACATCAGCCAACAAATATCCAATCGGGACATATTCAAAATCGAAACCGAAAAAAAATATGACGTAATTTTCGGAAATCCTCCTTGGCAAAATTTCGTAGACCTTCCAGAAAACTATAAAACCTTCATAAAGCCATTTTTCAAAAAATATCAACTCATCGCCAAGGGAAAAAGCACACTGCTTGGCAACTCGCGAGTAGACATTTGCGCACTGGTCATAAAAAAAGTCATTACAGATCATTTGATAGCAAATGGAAAAGGATATTTTTTCCTACCCTTATCTCTATTCCTTAATGATGGAGCACATGCCGTATTCCGGCAAATGTCCATGCCAAATGATGAATATTTTGCAGTAAATCGCATATTCGATTTCAAGGGAATCAAAGCATTTGATGGCATCGCCACAAGATATGGATTGGCGGAATTCGAAAGAAATAAAACCCAAGAGCACCCCATCAGTTATAGCATATTCGACGGAGGTAACTGGATCGAAAAAATCGTGTCGCCTTTATTCCATCCCACCGATCCGTACAATATCCTTGAGGAAGAAGACTATAAACATTTAAAGTCTTTTGAGAAAATAAAAATCCCCAAAAAATCCTTTCCCCGGCAAGGGGTGAATACTTGTGGAGCCAACTCCATTTTCTTTTTCGACACTTGTGAAGAACACGATGAAAATCATTATCTACTCAATGAAAAAATCGTACTTCCGAAGCAATATGTTTTTCCGCTCATTACCTCCAAGAACTTTCAGTCCGGACAAGACCAACCTCAAAAATGGGTTTTATTACCTTACAATACGAATGGAAAACCTATTGAGCCAAGTCAATTGTCCACCACTGACAAGCTTGACACCTATCTCAACCAACATCGAGAAACACTCAGCAAAAGAAAAGGAACCATGATCGGGGGGTGGTTAAAGCGTGGATATTGGTGGGCCTGTTTAGGAGTCGGCCCTTACAACTACGCTCCTTACAAAATCGTCTGGCAAGCTTATGGCAAAAAAGTCTTCCATCCACAAATGTTCATGGGTGAATGGCAAGTCAACCAATCCCTTCAAGCGTACATCCCTTGCTGGTCGAAAGAACAAGCGGAAGAGATATATGAAAAACTCAAACATCCTTTCGTAGAACGATACCTTCAATCCCTCAGAATGGAAGGCACGATGAACTGGGCCCAACCCGGAAAAATGAAAAAATTGCTAGAAGAAGAAACCAACAATTTGACGTTGTTTTGAGTATTTAAGTACCCGGCCATAAATAATTAGGGAATATGCTTTTGTCCAGGTACTTGAATCGAAT
>JAHDCE010000081.1 GCA_020630045.1 Saprospiraceae bacterium
ATTGGATTAAACTAATTTCAACCGTTTCGGGAATCACTTCAAAGTTCACATCATAATCAGAAACTCCTTCTTCTAATTCAATACGAGAAAAAGTGGAAGTGTATGGCATTTGTTCACCTTCCTTCATTATCGGGAGTCTGATATTGCCATTGAAACCTGCGGTTGATAAATTATTTCCGGCAAGGTTCAAATAAATAGAATCCATAGAGAATGCCCAACCCGCCATGTCTCCATCGGACATATCTAATACCCTTTCACCATGTAAGGCAGCTGTTACACCGGAAGTGTCCACCAATAAATTATCGCCAATGAATTCACCTTTGGCACCACCTGTGAAACTTTCGGGAACACTCACTAAAATTTCGGGCATATAAACCCCTTTCCAGAATTCCAATGTATCAGAATAACCTTCCGGGAATTTTATTCCCGAAGGGTTTTCCGAATCGGAAAAATCGAAAAATGCGTTTTGGGTTTTAAAACCGAATCCGTCCAATCCAACGATGGCGAAACTGTCGAGTTCTTCTACCTTGCCCATGAAATCACCCCATTTTTCGGAATGAATTTCAAATGGTGCGGATAACCCTTCTTCCGGATTTTCAAGATTGATGAATTTTTCATCGTCCATCTTATATTCACCTGCAAGGGTGAAGGATTGGAAGCCGTCGCAATCGCAAAGTACATACGAACCGGTTTCTTCCTCTTCATCGTAGGGATGGAATTGCATAGGAAGACCTGTGACAACAGTCATATCCAAGGTGTCGGAAAGGAAGAGTCGAGTATCTACTCCTGCGATTCCATTGGGAACGATGTTCAGTCCTTGAGCGGTGAACTCCGCCAATTCCCCTTCGCCGATATCAACCAGTAGCCTGACACGCATTTGGGTATTTTTGGGTTTGAAGTCAAGTCCGACGATACTAAAAGAATATCCGTCATCATCCATATCACCGATACTGACCGGGAGTTTGAATGAGTTCGCGGAAGCGACAATTTTGGCGGAAGCCTCACCTAAAAGTCCCCTCAAATCGGGAGACTCCACCCAGGATTCATCAGCAATCGTCCGGACTTGACCCGCTCGTAACTGTTTGGCACTTGTTATTTTTATGTTGTTGAACTTGACTTTCAATTTGCGGACGGGACCGAAGAACGGCACTTCTATAATTCCTCTCCCGCTAAGAACACCACTTCCATTATCCTTGGTCACATTGGTGACTTTCATGTCAAAATGCCCGACTTTGATGGTTTCTCCGACGTTGACATTTTGGTCGTACAAACCATCTGCGAATTTTATGGGAGGAATATCTCCGTTACACGAAAAATCAACTGTAGGAGGTGTGAATTCTAAATCGTAACTGAAGAAGTCGTAATTCACCTTTCCATCAGGGAGTGGTTTTTCTTCTATGTTCAAAGAAAACTTGACTATCGGCGCTAGTCCTCCTAATAATTCTTCCGCCACTTTGGATTCGAAACCGAACCCTAAGTATTTGGCATTTTGGTTGATGCCGTCGATGCCATCCGCCAATAAAGAATCGGCATCTATTGTAGCCAAATTAATATCATCAAGATCGGCTTCCATACCTAGGAAGTCGACACTGGTATTAATGGGCGTAATGGAGCCGATCGAGAATTTATTTTGGGGGTTGTTCATATCAAGGACCAGTTTCTCAAATCGGATGCCTTCACTTTTGAGTTTGGGAATAATTGCTTGGATGTCGGTTCCTTCCGCTACATTGTCTTGCAAGAATTTTTCGATTTCATCCAGGATGTTTTGACTATCATCGGATAAAGAGGATTCATCTGCTTCGATATCGAATTTTACCGGAAAGGTCTGCGAAAGGAAGTTTCCATTCACCGTTTTCCCGACCCACCGTAAGGATACTTTCGTCATCGAATTGGATACGTGCTTGGAGAAGGCTGATATCTACTTCTTTAGGTCTCGCTTCAAAATTGATCTGATAATCGTCTCCTTCGCTTTTGGCAAAAGCGACATATGGCATGGACTCTTCTCCTGACATAATGGGTAACTGAATACCCCCTGTGAACATTCCTTCCTCTAAGACATTTTCTTTGATGGTTAGTACCAAGGTATCAATAGAGGCTTTCCACCCTCCTATATCCCCGGCTTGTAATCCAAGAAGGCCGACTGCTTCCAGAGCGGCGGAAACCCCTTTGTCATCAATGAGAAGATGTGAAGTTTCGAGATTTGAGAATTTTGACCCGGTCATGCTTTCGGGTATATCAATTTTTAGCTGAGGAAGATAAATTCCTTTCCAATTCCGGTCGGTTTCAGTATATCCTTCCGGAAATACTATTCCTTCCGGGTTCTTGAGGTTTGAAAAATCTATAACGGCTTCGTTGGCACGGAATACCATGTCAGGAATGGAGCGAACGCCAAAATCATCTTCGACGACAACTTCTCCGAAGAAATCTCCCCATTCTTCGGTTCTGATATTGAAACCGGCTTTTACGGAGTTGTCCGGATTGGTTATATTGAGATAATCGGAAGATGGTAAAACGAAATTACCTTGGAGATTGAATTCTACCAATCCGTCGCAATCGATGGTTACGAATGAACCTTCGGAGCCAGTATTTTTAATGAATTCAAGTGTAGGATACCCTTCTGCTAAAATATAATTGACATTGTTTTTGAGTCCTAACTTAAGGTCAGCGCCAGCAATTCCTTCCGGAACTATGTTTAGTCCTGAAGCTGAAAATTCGGCATATTTTCCATCTCCGACGGCCAGTATGACGCTACCGGAAAGGTTTGCTTTTTGAGGGAGGAAATCCAATGAGGAAACAATCATTCCCGTGGAAGTTCCGGCGGCATTACCAAAAGCTACCGGTAATGACAACATTTCATTTGCCAAAGCGGTGCCTTGGTCTATTTTGTCTTGTACGCTTTGAACAAATTCGGTGGGTTTTTCGGAAATCTGAACACCGGCTAACATTTCATCTTCTATTGTAGAAACGACGCCTTCGACAATTCTGCCTTCGGTGTTGACTAGAACATTATCGAATTTTACTTTTAGGTTACCTAAAGTTCCTAAAGCATCAACTTTAATCACCCCTTCACCTTTATATCTTCCTACTCCAACAGATTTTATATTGTCTTTGAATTCGATAATATCGAAATAGCCAATTTTTAATGTGGAAAATCCTATAACGGATTTCGTAGGCATTTGATTTGACATGTCGATTTCGGGCAATTCAGATGAACAGCTAACATCAATATTAGGCATATCGAATTCAGGTAGATTTCCATCCAATTCGAATCCTTTTAAATCATATTTTAAACCATTACTCGCATCTTCTTCTAAACGCAATATGAAAGAAATATCGGGAGCGACATCTCCTAGGGTTTCTTCAAATAATTTCGTAGTAAAAACCAAACCGACATCTTTGATATCAGCGTCCATCGCCGATGCCGAACCTGAGAGCGGGTCCAACTCTTTTATATTCAATTTATCCAATTCGGATGCGATTCCAAGGAAGTCGATTTCGGGTAAGAAATCGGTATAATCCGGAAGGGATAGTTTCACATCCTTAGAGAAATCCAATGTTAAGTTTTCAAAAGGAATATCAACAGCGCCTAATTCATTGACAAAATCAGCTGCTTGGTCTTCACCGATTGAATTCAAAAATATTTGCAAGTCTTCATTGAATTCTTCTCCGAAGGCTTCATCTACAGTTGGTATATCAATCGTGAATTTTCCATTCAGTGAAATTTTAGGGCCAGAAAAAATTCCTCCTTGGTTTCTTATTTCAATAACAGAGCCTTCTCCCAGGCTAAAACTCGAACGTAATAAGTCAGATTTAATATCTTCGGAATTGATTGCCAAAGCCCATCCACCCGGCATTTGACCACCTTCAATATTATCTTCATTCAAGGCATACCCGGTAAATGTCAAGGGTTCGTCTTCATTGAAGATAGGCAGTTTTATCTTTCCGGATAATTGACTTGAAATCAATTCATTTTTATCCCATTTTAATTCTAGCGCATCCAATGAAATCGGCATTCCGCTTAAATCAACATAACCATCGACTAGGGAACTTGTTTTTATTTCTCCTGAAACACCTGTTCCATCAAGTAATATTCCTGAAATTGGCGCTTGAATTCTTTCCAGTTCTCCATCGGAAACTATTGAAAACAATTCTGGCAAAACTAAATCAGATTCGGAAATAAAAACTCCCGTCCAATCAGCGGCAAAGTCAGGTAGTTCGCCTTCATAATCCGAAAGATTTTCTTCCGTTATTTTTTTCGTTTTGGAAAAGTCAATCCATCCTTTCGGATCTGTAAAATCGAATCCGGGTAGTCCCGCTAAATGGAAAGGCGTAGCGGAAACAAGGGGCGCTTTAAAATCGGATAACGATTTCGATTTCGTAGAAAACCGAACCGCTGCCACATCTGAACCAGATGCTATGATTTTATCCTTATCCAGCTCATGCCGTCCTTGTAAATTATAGGTCGAGAATCCTTGGCAATCCCATTCCATGTATGTTCCTTCACCTCCTGAATTCTTAGGTTCTAAAACAATATTAAAACCATTTTCGCCTTTAATTTCAATGTCGTCTAAAATAAATAGTTTAGGTTCACTTTCCACCAATCCGTTTTGTCTAAAGCAAACGCCTTTCGCTCCGAAAGAAATCCATTGGTCACCCTCTTTTTTGACATGGACTGTATTTAAAACGGCTTGGGTGGATGTAAAAAACATATCCGTTATTACAATAATGGCTTCTTCTCCCGTGCCGGAAACCGGGGCATCCAAACCAACAGGCAGACCTGCGAATCCAGATTTCCCATCTTGTCTTAAATTGGATACTTTTTGGGTCGGGTTCGTATTAAAGAAAGAAAGTAAGGATTCTGCTTCATCAGCGGAAAAAGAAACCGTCTGTGGCAGTGCCGGATTGATAGGTGCAAAGTCTCCTACAAAAGAAGAAGGAATAACTGTTTCTGCAACCTTTACCGCTTCGAGTTCGCCTCTAAAGACACGATCATTCGAATTGATTTTTATATCATTGAATTCAACTTTAATATTGGTTCCTAAAAAGTCGACATATACAGAACCATCACCTGAATAGGATTCATCCGCACTATTATAATTGGCTTTGTCTAATTGCAATTCAAAGAAACCTAATTTCACTTTATCGCCGGTAAAATAATCTTGTCCTTTCGGAGAATTATCAATTGATCCCGGATAACCACATTGGTTGCCTGTACAAGAAGAAAAAGAAATCGGATCCGGTGGCGGAGGTGGTTTCAAATAAGAGAATTGACAAATTTCACTGATTCCGTTATTTTGAAACAAGGGTAAATAATCGCCATTGATATCCAATGCCCTTGCTTCTACTCTCCAAGCGTATTTGGTATCTTCTTCGAGGATGGGTTCTGAGTCGGTATATGTAAATGAAGTCGTATTTAATATTGTTTCTGTATGGTGGTAATTAGCAGCGTCAAAAGCGTCCTTGGGGTTTTGAATCCAAGGATCCATCTTAACCATATAGAAAACATATTCAACATCACCGATCGGAACACCGGATGCATTGTGCATCGGAAGCCAATTAAACAAAATATTAGGCGTTTCGGAATATTCTAAATCCATGTCGCAAACGGGTGACTGAAGTTGAGGTGGTTGCGCTAAATTAAATGTGCCTTGAGCACATCCAGTATTAGAAATAACCTTGCCCGTTTCGATGTCCACTACTTCAATACAAATGCCATTAAAACCTTCCGGTAAAAACTTAGGAATATTGTTTCCGTTAAGGCCAACAAGTCCTTCGAAATATAAATTCAAATCGTCTCCAAATATAAGCTCTGGCATCTCTTTGTCCAACGTAATGACAGGAGAAGTAAAATTCAACGGATTAGCGGCAATATCAGAAAAATTGGTTTGTATCACCAATCTCAAACGAACATCCCTGGTTTTTTTCAAGGGGTCATTGAGGAATATGGTAAAAATCAAATTATTACCATCATCTGTAAAATAATCGCCAAACCTGACGTTGTTGGGCGGCACCAAATTCCCTTCTACTAAAACAGGGAAGTTTTGTGCGGATGAAGAAAGGGTCGTTGCCATTATCAAACAACATACAACCAGTAGTTTGAATAGTATTTTATTTGGCATCTTCGATTTGTTTTTCTCCTTTTTTGAATATTCCCTTTATTGCTTCATAATTCGCTTGGAAGCGGTAATTATATTGCATTGTGACTCCCATTTCAGTCCGAGTGGATCTGGCTCCAGATTCATTCCTACTTTGGTTGTTCATCATCACTTTCATATTGACTGAATGCCCACCGGGTAAATTCAGTCCGGTGGTCACTCTCAGATTGAGGGCTTGTTGATTGAGGATTTCAGATTGGGTAATAAAGTAATTGTTATCTACCCTGAAATTGATTTTGTTGTCCCATAATTTTTTGGAAACGCCCATACCTACACCATATCTATTGAGGGTGGTACCGGACAATGCATTTTGATTGAAGTTAGCTCGAGCCGTCCATCTCCAACCATTTTCCGTAGGCACATTATTATAAGACAAATTGGAAGTTAACATTCTTGAGCCTTGGTCATTTGTTTCAGGGCCATTGGCGGAAGTAGGAGAACTCACCCGTTGAAGAGAAGTCATGAATGAAATGGCATGTTTATTTCCATCCTCTCCCTTTCCTAGAATAGTATATGAAGCGGTGAGCGCCATATTTTCGGTAGCGACCACTGCATTGAGTGAATCCAAGTCCGGATTGAGGACGTAATCCACTTGATTTGAAAAGTTGCTATATGTAAAGGATGTTTGGAAATTTTTGAGGGAATAATTGGCATTACCCGACATGATAACCCTTCTTACTGTCGCAGGTTTTGTTTCGTCGAGGTTATTATTTTGAACGCCGGCTGAAAGGTTAACGGCGAGTTGGATTTTTGAAAAATTCCATCCTGTGTTAGCTGTTATATTTTGGAGGTCGTCATTAAAATAATAAGCACCCATAGTTTTGTATCCCGGAGAAAGTCTTTCATAATCCATTCCGAAGTTGAATCCTTTTCCTTGGTATTTCCATCCTCCTTTGGCGGCGATGGTGTAGGTGGTGGATTCGTTTCTAGAAATGATAAAATTCGGATGTAGTATTTGGCGGTTCGTAACTTCCGGCGCCAAGGAATTCATAGAGTAAGCACTGGATGCCACTTCCGCTTGAATAGCTAGTTTTTTGAATAGCACTGTTTTCCCTTGGAGTCCGATAACCATATTTTCTTGGGGGGTTATAGAAATAGAATCGGAATTAATTTGGAACTCCTCTTCCTTGTCTTTTGCTTTCATGAATATGAGGTCGACGGAATGGGTATTGTCTCCATAACCAACCATGACAGTAGTCGCCCGTCTATTAAAAACTTCTCGGTTGATTTCAAAAACTGCCAAATCTCTTGGTTCGGAAGTTGGGATTAAACCATACATTGCCGAAATGCGGAATTTACCCGGGGTGAGTTCTGTACCGACTCCTAGAAAAGTTTGTCCTGAGTAGGTGAGTGAGGAGAAATCCATTGTCCGATGCCCTAAATGGAGTTTTACCCATTTGTAGAAAGGGCTCGCACCTACTCTTACAAATCTATTTCTTAGGTTTTCTTTCCAGCCTTCAGGATTGAAAGGATGGGCGAAGTCTCGATTCTGAGCCGAGAATACCATTGAGAATGGCATATTAATTTTATAGAAGCTCAGGTTGATATTCGCATTTACAGACCAAGTAAATGGAGATTGTCGGTCTGAAGCTCCGAAGGATTCGTAGTATTTGGTATTGATACCTATACCACCGGCAATGGCGAAAGGATCGCCTTGTTTAAAATTTTCGAAGAGCGCCTTGGGTTTGTATTTACCCAAATCACCTAAATCCTGAGCATTTGCCCAAAGGGTGCAAGTGACTAACATGAATAATATGCTAGCCCGCTTACAAAAGTCGGTAGTTCGTTCCTGTTCCATAACAGCAGGTTTAAAGAAATTCTTTATTTCCTTTCTTGAGTACCTTGGTCAGAGGTATATCAAGTCGGAACCCTCCTATTTTTGTGTCTGTTCGTTGATAAAGCAAAGAAAAATTTCATCAATTTGATTGGAAACACCAGTAATTTTTGATTAAACCAGTCTTCGATTTATTTAATGACGATGATTTGATAGCAATAGCTATCATCAGCCTAGAGTCCAAATAAGTTTACATTCATTTTGAAACCAGAATATCCTTTGCTTATATGCATCCAAGGTAAACCGCTAATGTGGTATTCTGAGAAAAATGCTGTGAACTGCAGAATTTGGGGTGTGAATGGTCGAATTTATAGGTTGAAATGTAAAATCGGGTTTTACCTACATCATCCCGGATTGCCATTCCTTGATAAAATCAAGGGGATAAATAATCATTATGATATTAATGACCAAGCTGTCTTTGATGGTGAGGATGAGAATAATTTCTGTGAGTATGAATAATGCGACTGATTTCCACAGCCCTAATTTTTGAACGATGAGGAACCCAATGGCACAACTTATGAGGTCTCCCAGGGAATTGGTTATCGTATCTCCGTAATATCCTAAAGCCGCTGTGGCTTCCCGATACCGATCAATGACTGCTTGGGTATTCTCCGCCACTTCCCATGCTGCTTCTAGGGCTACCGATATGACGAAACGCCACGCAATTGAAAGGTAGTTTCTAAAAAAGTAGAGCAAACCAAAAAATAACATTCCGTGAAGGATGTGGGAAAAACTATATGGGTCGAAAAGTTGCTGTGAGTTCTCACTCCCCCAAGCGTCGCTTACCCATAATTTGAAGATGCCGCTTTTGGCGAGCCATGTTCTTCCTTGGGCTTGTAATTGGAGACACATGCCTAAAACAACTAAGCAAAGGGCGATATATGGTAATTTTGATTTTAGGTTCATTGTAGGTTTGTATTTGAAAGAGCGAGTAAAATACTGTTTCCAAATAAACTATTTTATTTTCTTCACAAAAATGACTTCAATTATTTTCTTGATTTTTTGTTTTTAATGAAATTTGATTCATGAAATTTTGGAACAAACCATATCCGGCTGAAAATGGAATCAAAGGTACCTTGATAAATGCAGCGGGTATTTCTGTTTTTTTGTTCGCGTTCATGTTTATCTTCGGTCCATTCGGAATCAGTAATGCTCACCCTTCTGAGAAGTTTTGGTCGGTGTCTTTATTCGCTGTAATAAATTTCATTTGTATTTTGATATTCTACCTCATTTCCCAATCTCTTTTCCCACATTTTTTCCGAGAGGAAAAATGGACGGTTGGAAAGGAAATCATTTCGATTGCCAGTATTTTAATCTTAATAACTTTTGTTTGTACCATAGTCAGTGTTTTTTATTTTGGGAGTAGTTTTTCTTTTGGCGGCTTCTTTATCTTAACTGGCAAAATATTCTCAATAGCACTTTTGCCTGTCGGGTTTTCCATTTTGACGAAGTACAATACTATGCTGAAACGGAACCTGAAGGCTGCGGAAAAAATGTCCCAATCCCTTCATGAAATCGTGCCTGAAAGGAATGAAAATGAAGTTCACCTAGTGAATGAATCTCCCCTAATAGTTTTTAAGCAAGAAAGAGGCGGTAATAATTTTAAAGTTCCCTTAGACAAATTCATTTATGCCGAAAGTGAGGGCAATTATCTATTGGTTCATTACCTAGAGAACAACTTGGTCCAAAGCCAAAAAGTAAGGACGACCATAAAGCAAATGGAAGAAGAATATTCTGAATTCAACAATTTATTCCGTTCCCATAGGGCTTATTGGGTCAACATGAATTTCGTTGAAAATGTAAATGGGAATTCGCGAGGTTATACCTTGTTCATAAAAGATATCCAACAGGAAATCCCGGTATCTAGAAAATATATCCCTCTATTAAAATCCTTCCTAAACATCCCTAAATAAACCATTCAAAACCAATACCTTCCCAAATATCCCCATATCTTTCCCGAGTGTCCCCACCGCTTGATATCTCCTGAATTTTGAGAGAACATTGTGATGTCATCCACAACGAAGTGGTTTTTATTCATCACAAATATTTTATCATGAAATTCTTATTCATTGCTTCTTTGTCACTATACTTAACTAGAAATTTATCTGCTCAATTTGAAGAAATTTTCTATGTATCTTGTAATCAGGATATCCATCCCATCGACAATTTCTTGTCAAACATCCACCAAAACAAATCCCTTTTCAAAAAATCCTTATTCATTTTTCTCTTGTTGTTTTTAACCATGAGTCTATCCGCTCAATTCGACGATAAGTTTTATTTCCCTAGCAAGGAAATCCGTCCCATTGAAAATTTCCAATACACAGAAAACACTTTGTCTGTGGATGACGACTCCATTTATTATTTGACCATACAGCCTGAAGTAGAAGTCCCGATCGCAACCATTATCTATTTCCATGGAGCAGGAGGAAATATTTATAGTAACATTGACTATGTCAAGCCAATGATTAAAAATGGGTACAAGGTTATCATGGTGGATTTTAGGGGTTATGGAAAATCATCAGGGAGACCTACTCACCTGAATATTGAAAAAGATGCACAAGCCCTTTTCAATCACTTGATCGAAACCAAAGAAATCGGAGAAGGAAATCTCATTGTCTATGGCGGTTCCATAGGAACCCAAATTGCTGCTCGGTTGACATCTAATAACCAGGAGATCGTCGACGCTTTGGTATTGGACAGTCCAATGGTTTCATTTACTGAAATAGCAGTAGCTTCCATGCCTAAAGAACAAGCTCCA
>JAHDCE010000705.1 GCA_020630045.1 Saprospiraceae bacterium
TAAACCTGTGATTTTTCGAGTTACTCTTAGTAATCTTCGAACCTCATTTATTTCAATAATAAATGGATCAAATTCTTCATGATTATCAGAAATCAATCTCAAGTGAGTCCAATGTCCGTGACGATTGTAACATTTTTGTACACGTTTTACCCACACACATTGACTTGAGACTACAGCATAAATTTCATTTTCTTCTAAATCAGCACTTGATTCAAGAGGAGAACAAATGACCATATCGCCAGCATCAATTGTAGGAAACATGCTTTTCCCATTGATATAAAATGCGACCAAATCACCGGAAATACCAGGAATTCTGAACCTTTCATTTTCTTCCCAAAGATCAACACCAATTGTGTTGCTTGCGAATGCCTCAATATCTGTAAAGAGAATATTGGGTTCAAAGTCTATGCCCAATGCCATACACAGTTTTTCTTCGGAAGCCGGCAAATTCGTTTCGGAAAAGGGTTCTCCGATTCCTTGGAATAAGTACAATTCACTAACTCCATAATGGTTACATAAAAGTTTGGCCTGTTCATAAGTAATCTTCCTCTTATCTGTAAGATAAAGGTCAATGATGTGGCTTTTGGTCCCTAATCTGGAAGCAAAAGCCCCTTTACTTTTTTGTCGGTGACTTTTTACAATTTCGCCTTTTTCGACCAAAGAGACATACACCTCTTTGAAACGTCTATTCAGCTCAACCCGATTTGTTTTGTCTTGCATGAGTATCCGTTTGTTACAACCACAAGATAAAACAAATTATTTTAAAAAACAATAAATTTTACAACTTTTTAATTGTTTTTAAGGGATAAAATTCATGACATTTCGGCTTGAATTGTTCAAGCCGAAATGTCATGAATTCTACGTATAACGCGGAAAATACTAGTGGACTCGTCGACATTTACTTCGAAGGGATCGAACTCAAATTTGTTTTCTGAAATCAATTTGAGTTTGACGATTTGACCACCTTGTTTTATTGTTTGAACATACTTGACCCAAACATCTCCATTATGGCAAACCACACAAATTTCATTGTTTCGTAGTCCTTGTAAGTAATCCACTTTTTCACAAATGATAATATCCTCAGGGTTCATGACAGGAGTCATACTTTCACCTTCAACTTTGAGAGCGAAAAGTCCGGTTCCACCAACTCCGGGAATGGAGAAACTGCTAGGATTGCCTGATTGTTCCCAATCTTGACTGGATGCATTCACTCCTGATCCCGCTAGTGCAGATTTACTGGTATACATGATGGCACCATACTTTCCGGGGCTAGGGAAAGAAGCTTCAGAATCAGGTAACCTATGGGTACGTTCAGTTTCAAAAACAGGGCCACTACCACTCATCATAAATTCGGGGCTGATTCCATAATGTTCTAAAAGTCGGTCAATATGTTTATAGTCGATAACTCGCTTACTATTGGGATTGAGCCAAGCTCGGATAACATGACCATAGGCAGCATTTCCAAGAATGTTTTCAGCCATATCACTAATTCCTTTCCCATTCCGATCATTCTTAACAACCAATCCCCTATCTTCAAGGGCATCAAAAGCTTGAATAAATCTTTTATTGAGCGCTATTCTATCAGGACCTATCATTTTTCCAATTTTTTGTTCGAAAACATTATCTTCAGGACAATTGTACAACTATTTTGTTTTAAAATCAAATATTTAAAACTTTTTTTGTTGCAAAAGAGCTAAAAACCAAGG
>JAHDCE010000082.1 GCA_020630045.1 Saprospiraceae bacterium
GCACAACCATTAACATCCGTATAAGTCAGGGAATAATTCGTCGTTGAGCCTACAGGAGGAGTGGCGTTAGGATTCGCTACCGCAGGATCATCTAGGTAATCAGTCGGTGTCCATGAAAAATCAGTACCGGCAAAGGACAGTCCAATAGGTGTTCCTGAGTTATCCGCTTCACAAACATCCTGTTCCAAGCTCCCGCTCAATTCAGGATATACCGTGACTTTTACTTGGTCGGAAGAAACACAACCACCTGCTCGAGTCGTTGTCAATGTATATGTCACTTCCACGTTTGAAGCACTCGTCGCATTCGCGGCAGCGATATTTGTCAAAGAAATGGAAGGGTTGGGACAAGTAGTACAAGACAGTCCAGTCGTAGGAGACCATGAATAAGTATAACCTGCAACGGCATCACATCCTAAGTCGGCCGATCCTCCTGAACAAATCGCTACGTCCATACCTCCATTTTCATAAGGGATATCTTTTATAGCCTCCACTACATCTTCTGCATCACATGTACAAATTTCATCTTGATCCAAGACCAATAATAAATTACAAGATTTCCCGGGATCGGCTTTGAAAACATGGGTTACACTTTCAGTCGTGTTTTCCGCAATCGGAGTAGTATGTGAATAGGTATTAATCAACTCGTCTCCTACATCTACTAGGCCATCAGCATTGGCATCATAATAAATTCTTATTGGTATACTTATACCTGTAGGTGAAGTAATACCAGAATTGGTAATGTCCATTTCAATGGTAACTTCTTCTCCATTATTAGTAGCCGCACAAGTAGCCGATGCGGAGGCAGACAAGGAGAAACTCGGTTTTTCAATGGCAATTTTGCCCCTATCTTGTCCTGTGAAAGAAGTGATATCACAGAAGAATGACGGGTTAGTACCATCATCGCATTCTACATTTTTATATGCGAATGTTTCAATAGCGACTTCCGCTTGTTGACATTCTAGAGTTTCTGATACATTTACGTCAAAATGTAACTCTAGTGAAGAGTTGGCCGGAATACCGGCTTGTAGAGGCCAAGAAAGTTTTTGAACCACTGACCCGTCTGTCAGAGTGAAACTAGAGATGACCGGTTCTCCAGGTGTCCAAGCCCCTAGTGGAGAAACCCCTACAACCGACAGTGCGTCATATGTGATTCCTAGAGGAAGATAAACACTTACACTATCACCTGTGGACAAGGCTCCTGTCGCAGCAGGCCCGTTGTTTCGAAGATTTAATTTAAATGTAGGGTTTCCATAATCATCACAAGTCGGAACGGATATCGTACCACCCGGAATAAGACTGGATGTCATCGAATATGGAGGTTCTCCTTCTATTCGTAAGGGCAGGGAGACCTGAAGTGATCCGGTCGAATTTTCTCCACATGCTTTTTTTCCAAGCGCTGCGAATCTAAATACATTTCCATCCGAAAAATCACAGTCCGTTATAATGCGGAATTTCAATTTAATTCGGTTTCCTTCGGCAATTGACGGGGGAACTCCCGGCATACCATCATCTTCAAAATCAGGCACCCAATCTTCTAGATTGAACAAGTATGTGTATCCGTCAAATGTCGTCCCGGTCGGAGTAGGGTCGGAAACCGGATTCAATGCTCCTGTAAAGGGATAAGCCATTTCAAAAGACCCGGGTACAAAGGAGACTCCTTCAAATGGGAAAACGATGGTCAAATCCGTATCATATAAGTTACCTGTTCCGGCATTTTTTATCTCAACCGTATACTCTTGTTCTTTACATAGAGAGACGGAACGATCGGGTTGGCTGATGAGATTGATTTGAAGATTCGGGTCTTGAGGAACTAACCTGAGAAATTCCTCATAAATATTGCCACAGGTATAATTTCCATTAGGGTTAGTATACCCAGTTGCCGGATCAACCAAGGGGTCTCCACAGTTTCCTCCCAAGTTTAATCGAATCCGATCTGGTTCACATGCAGAATATGTGGCGAGTACCTCATAGGTTCGACAAGTATCCATAGTATATGGTGCGGGGTTGTTCGGTGTTGCCAAGCTCGCCCATAAAGCATTTCCATCACCATATGGAGTTAGAGGAATAAGCTCTTTACTTCCTCCGTTTTCAAGGCTATCCGTCACATCATATAATGCTAAAATATCTATTTCTCCTGATACGTTTTGAAGGGACATCCACATAAAATCAAACTCTCCTTCTCCGATATTACAAGATTTAACCGTCCAGGTTACTTCTTTGGTAACTCCGTTTCTTACTGGTTTTGTTGAATAAAATAAGAATTCAGGATTTTCATAAACGACTTGATTGGTCAATGATGCGGATTCATCTCGTAAACAACTTGGGGTAAATGGCCTTGCATATAAATTCACATCATTTACGGTCATGTCAAATTGAACAGTTCCGTCAGGTGATGCACAGTTCGGAACGACATCGAATTTAAAGATGACTTGTTCGCCCTCTACACTTTTATCAGGAATAGGCCAAGAACCGTCCATTGGATTGGTGAATACGAATTTGGAATCTGCCCCGGACGCAACCGGGTCTACAGCAATCGTCCCTCCCGGAGATCCTAGGAATTGGATTTCACCGGTGCCACCTACAAAAGTGAATCCGGTAGGAATCGTAAATTCGATATCTGTCAAATCTCCGAAATAAGGTCTGTATTCATTTGGAAAATCATCTCCGGTAAAGGAATTATTGCTAATGGTTCCTGTAACCGTGTAAGCCCCACACCCTATTAAATCACCTGATTCTACGGCGACTTCGATATCCGGATTCGCAATAAAAAAGTTCGCTCCTCCCCTATCAAAACAACTAAAGGCAGTTCCGCTAGCGTCATATGCACTGATGAACGCCCTTGGGTAAAAGAAAGTAAATCCACCATTGATACTAGGGATGTCTAAAATTTCGAAATTGCTTTTTAGAATTAAGGTATCATCGTTTTCCAATTCTATTCCTTCTGCTACCAAGCATGGTGTAAGGTCGAATCTCATCTGGACTTTACTTCCGGAAATAACTGTCTCGGTCGGTGCAGGCAAAGCACATCCAAGTGCGGTATTATTCAGCTCTAATGTTCCGTCAAGGAAGCCGAATGGGTTTTCTCCTCCAGTAGAGAGAAATTCAATATCAAGTATCGCTCCTGTGAATCGACTTGAGGCACTTCCTGAAATTCTAGAAGCTACTGTATATCCTACTTCATCACATGTCAATGCACGGCTAATATCCGTTCCTGAGTCGGCATCAGCCAGTGTTGTCATACCGGAGTCCGTCCAACTGAAGGTCGTACGTTCTAAATCCATACCATACACACGTGCCCCTTCGCAAGGGCCAGGGCAAAGTTCTTCAATAATACTTTCGTAAGAACTACAAGCTCTAATCACATCCGAACTAGGACAACAAGGACATTCATAAATCACTTCGAATTCGAATAAATCCGTACCAACGAAACATCCATTTGAATTGTAGACCATTTCTACATTCCAACAATCATAGAAATCTCCGTCAACAGTTCCGCCATCCAAAATGAATTCGGTCGGAGAAACGATTTCAATATTTACGGGATTTCCGTTTATCGTGGCAGAAGTCGGCGAACTTCCAGCATTTGAATAAGACACTTTCAACTTCGAAGTAGAACCAGCACACTGAACTCCTTCGAAATGATATCCGTAACAAAAATCCATGTCATAAACAACCGGTGTCGGCCCGATGATATCGGGAGTTCCAATCGCTTGAGCGGGCTCTTGTGGTTCGTTAATAAATTCTGCATTGTTACTGATTGTATCGAGAACCATCTCCCCACACTGGTCGGCATACTCAAAAGCCAAACTGAATCCGGAACAATTGAAGGTCAAACCATCTCCACAAGCTCCGCTTCCGGAAGGACAATTAATAGAATATTCAAAATCAATAGTAAAGGTATCACCGTTGGCCAAGTCATTTCTATCACCTTCATTATCTATATCGCGCAAATCGCCCAATGCCGGGCCTGCAAAGGAGGCCATATCAAATTCATATACACCGGGGCTTACGATTGTTGGGGAAACAGATACGCCGTTTAACTCAAACGAAGATTCATCAACGGTATGTCCGGGATTCGATACTCCGGCACACCCTGAAATGACTTGTACTTTTACATTCTTTGCATAATCGGCTCCTGGGCTTAATGCAAATCCATCATTTTCTATTTCAAATGAAATGGAATTTGAAGCCGCACACATATCCGGAATCTCAGGAGCGGTAGTTAGAGTAGCAATCAATTCAGGTTCTCCGAAACCTAATGTAAAACCGTCGGATACTGTTTTCACTTGACAAAGTGTATCGCTACATCCATATCCTACATAGAAATCGGTCGTTAGATTTTCGGCACACAAAGCTGTGACATTTTCTATAATGAATAATTCGTCATCTTCATCGAAAGAACCGACCCCATTTTCATCAACAAGACCTATTGCGGCCAAATTTGCAGGAGAAATATCTATGTGAACCGAATCATCAGTAATGGTATAAGTTAACGGAATCGTAGTTGTTCCATTGCTCAAACTGATACTGTTATATATTAAACTTCCGCTATTAGCGGCCTCAAAAACAAAGGTCTCCAAGCTTGCTTGGATACCGTTTTGAGAAATCCAAATGGTACGGTCAATCGTCTCTCCAGCATACAACTGAGGATTACTAGGAGAAATATCCAAGATATTTAATGTAGGTGTGAATATTTGAGTATTGTAAGGCTCAGGCGTATAGGTCACCGAACCTCCATCATGATTCAATGTATATTCAATCGTAACCGGATCTAGAAAATCAGTCAATGCGAGAATTTCGCAATTGACCTTTGTAGGTATATATACTTGGATGGAAGAACTGAAATCGGATAAATCAAGTGTCAGTAAATCATTATCCGTATCGTAAGTTTCACCGGTGACCATCCCGGCAGGACTGGTCGTCACCCCTGAATCGTAAACAAACCCCGATGGAAATTGAATGGAGAATTCTCCATTTTCAACCAAGGCATCAGTATCAATTTGAAGCGCCAGCGTATCATTTTCAGAATGACAAACGATGAGCTTGTCAAATTCGGGTGTGCCCGGAGGTGCTATCCCCCTTAAGTCCGTTATGGAAACTTGGCTGTGTGTTGTCCCACAAAAGAGGAGTAGGAAAGAAACACAAAGTAGATTTTGTAAATATTTGTAACAGGTCATGAGACATCTTTTACTGTCTCAAAGTCATAGACCAGTCCAAAAATCTAAAAAAAGAATCAAAAAAACATCAATTTGTGACATTCAAAAAATACAAAACAATATATTTTCGTCACAATTGGCAATTTAGACAGTTCTACAAAACTCACATCGATTCATGATAAAAAAATGAGTCAATGCGTAAAATTATTAGATATAGTTCTTGAAAAGGAAGGTTGTTCTTTTCTCTCCGGGAGGGTATTAGTCGGTAAGGGTCACTATGTTTTTCATTTGGCAAATGAAAAAAGGAGGCATTTACATATTGCTTCCTAAGGTAATGCCAATCAACATGAAAAATGAGACCAACACGACCCAAAAGCGTACATCTTTATAAAATACTATTCCGTCCTGTGTCATCACTTTAAACAAGTTTAATCCGAATACTAGAAATAATAGAGCTACTGTTAGCATAATCGACGGTTTAAGGGTGAATGAAAGATTCGGAGCTACCCATTCATCTTTGCCGTCTGTTTGCTATTATTCCAAAGGCGTGCCAAAAAAATTAGGACGTAACAAAAAGGGTGTCATTTGTGACTTGGAATCAGCAATCATTGGACTGCAAGATTTTTTGATTGATTTTTCGAACTAAAGCAGGTCCTTGATATATCAATCCGGTGTAGATTTGAACCAAAGTGGCCCCTGCATTAAGTTTCTCGATTGCGTCTTCAGGAGAGTTGATTCCTCCTACACCTATAATGGGTAATTTACCGTTTGTTTTCTCATTTATATAACGAATAATTCGGGTGGAACGCTGCCCGACCGGTCGGCCACTCAAGCCGCCTGCACCGATACGCTTTACATCAGATTGTGATGTATTAAGTCCTGTCCTTTCAATAGTCGTGTTGGCTGCGATGATACCTGAAAGCTTCACTTCATCAGCGATTTCTATCACATCATCCAACTGCTCAAATGATAGGTCCGGGGCTATTTTAAGCAACAAGGGTTTCGGGTTTGTTTCCTTATGATTCAATGCTTGAATACGGGACAATAGTTCCGTCAATGGTTCTTTATTTTGAAGCTCTCTCAAACCCGGTGTGTTGGGTGAACTGACATTGACCACGAAGTAGTCCACATAAGGGAATAAGGCCATAAAACTTTTTTCATAATCTGTGACAGCTAAATTATTCGGAGTTATTTTGTTTTTTCCAATATTACCACCGACGTCCTTTGGGGTGACCTTTTTTCAATCGTTCGACCATTTCATCCAAACCTTCATTGTTGAATCCCATTCGGTTAATCAAGGCATCATCCGCCGGAAGGCGAAACAATCTAGGAAGGGAATTTCCCGCTTGGGGTTCGGGAGTAACCGTGCCTATTTCAATAAAACCGAAACCAAGGGCCGACATGGCTTTGTAATGTTTTCCATCTTTGTCGAAACCGGCAGCTAATCCGACGGGATTTGGAAAAGTCAAACCGAATACGGTTCGTTCCAGTTTTTTATCTTTGACCCGATACAGGGATTCAAACAACCATCTCCCTCCGGGAAAGGCCAGCATGACCTTTAATATGACGAGTGTGAAGTGGTGTGCTTTTTCAGGAGAAAGCAAGAATAAAATCGGTTTGATGATACTTTTATACACAGGACTCTCAATTTTCGGGCAAAGATATATCTCCCCTTCGAGAAGCTGAAAAGTCCTTGGTTCTATTTCTATTAACTTTCTACCTATCAGCAAATGAAGAACTTCTCAAATCGAATAAAATTTTGAAAGTCCTACAATACAATGATACCTATAAACACTTGGGCGGTGCAGAAACGTACTGCTTGGAACTCCTTGACAAGCTCAATGCCCTAGGACATGACACCTATTGGCTGGCACATAGTGACGATCAGGCGAAGGATGACAAGCATATTGTGTTGCCGCATTCTAATATCGGAAGGGTCAAATATTTTTCATCAAAATACTTTTTTAATCCGACGGCTTATCGACAAATCCGAGAAGCATTGGAACAAGTGGCACCGGATGTCGTCCATTTACATCACAATAGATTTTATACCTATTCCGTGTTCAAAGCTTTAGCGGATACCGGTATACCGACGGTGGCGACGATACACGATTATACACTGCTCTGTCCTTCCCAATATTATCCCGACTTATATTATGATTCGCCTTCCGGCAAACGGCGAAGCGTGGATTGTCAGTTGATTTGCTCCCAAGGAAAATGTCTTCCTTGGACGCATCGAATCGGACACCGGTTCGCCCAGGATAGAAAACGAGGAAAATTCATATCTCGCATTTCGACATTTATCGCTCCGTCCACTAAATTGAAAGAATACCTTGAGCGGGCGGGGTTTGAAAACGTGCGGCATCTTCCCTTTTTCGTAGATGCCCAAAAATGGTCGTTCGATGCTCATCGAAATATGAAAAACGTGGTGTTGTTCGTCGGACGTGTCGAAGAGAACAAGGGCATTTATATGCTGATTGATGCCATTAGGAAATTGATTCCTGAAATACCCGACCTCCTACTTTTAATCGCCGGCGGTGGAACCCAAGTCGAACGCATCTCCCAATTGGTTCGAGCAGAAAGCCTTGATGACCATATTAAGGTTCTTGGGTTTATTGATTATTCCAGAATCGAAGACTTGTACAATCGAGCCAACTTGCTCGTCGTTCCCTCCTTGGATATGGAGCAGTTCGGACTTATCGGAATCGAAGGTTTGGCAAGTGGAATCGCCGTAATCGGAAGTGCTACCGGCGGTATACCGGAATGGTGTATCCACCAACAGACGGGTTTGTTGTTCGATCCTGACCAACCTGACGAATTGGTTGATAGCATTCGAAAGATGTTATCGGATGATAGTTTGAGAAAACAATTGACCAATTCCGGTATCAAGCATATTCAAAACGTATATAACGAACAACAACACTTTGATACCTTATTGGATATTTACGCTTCCGCGAAAAAAATAAAGGGATGACTCTACGAGTCATCCCTTCTTTTATGAAGTGCCGTTTATTCTCAAACAACTTCTAAGTCAAACTTGACATTGACCCCATCCATGTCTACATCGACACCTTGGATATCTTCTTTTAATTCTAAAGAATCCGCCAATACTTCGGTACTGATATAATCGCTGAACTTCTCAATGGCCGGTACGAGCATTTCGTGTTTTTCTATATTCACACGTATACGATCCGTCACATTGAAGTCCTTGTTCTTCCTCAAGTTTTGGATACGGTTGATGAGTTCACGAGCCATTCCTTCTGCCCTGAGTTCATCATTCAAATTGATATCTAACGCTACTGTCAATGGACCGTCATTGGCTACGGACCATCCTGGGATATCGCTTGAAGTGATGATAAAATCTTCTAGTGTCAACTCATGGGTTACTCCTTCCACCTCCAAGGAGTAAGTTCCCGTTGCTTCTAATTTCGAAATATCATCTTGGGAGAACCCGGCCACGACTTGTGCAGCGGCTTTCATATTTTTACCTAATCGCCGACCCAATGTTTTAAAGTTGGGTTTTATGCTCTTATCTACGATACCGGTGGTATCCGTTATATACTCCAGTTCCTTGACGTTGACTTCCGTCAAAATCAAGCTTTTGACTGCTTCAACCTGAGCTTGGAACGAGGCGTCTAATATGGGCAACAATGCCCTTTGTAATGGTTGACGAACACGCATTTTTTCCTTTTTCCGTAAGGAAAGTACCAAGGAAGATATACGTTGGGCATAATCCATTCTTTCTTCCAGTCCTTTGTCAATTACATTTTCGTCCACTTCAGGGAAAAACGATAAATGAACGGATAAATGGTTTTCTTTTCCGGTAACGGCATTCAAGTCTTGGAACAAGCGATCTGAGAAAAACGGAGCCACCGGAGCCATCAGTTTGGAGACCGTTTTCAGACAAGTATATAATGTCTGATAGGCAGCTAGTTTATCTTCGGTCATGTTGCCTTTCCAGAATCGACGACGGCACAATCGGACATACCAATTGCTCAAATTATCAGCGACGAAAGCTTGTATTTTTCGAGTGGCATTGGTCGGCTCATAATCAGTATAATCCGCTGTCACTTCCTTGACCAAGGTATTAAGTAAGGAGATGATCCAACGATCTATTTCTTGTCGATTCTCCATCGGTACGTCAGGAGAGCTATAATCAAAGCCGTCTATATTCGCGTAAAGCGCGAAAAAAGAATACGTATTATAAAGTGTTCCAAAGAATTTACGTCGGGTTTCATCCAAATAATTCTCATTGAATTTGAGATTATCCCAAGGTTGTGCATTGGATATCATGTACCAGCGAGTAGCATCTGCACCGAACTTGTCCATGACATAAAACGGATCGACGACATTGCCTTTTGACTTCGACATCTTATTGCCTTCCTTGTCCAATACCAAGCCGTTAGATACTACCGCCTTGTATGCGACACTATCGAATACCATAGTTGCGATGGCATGAAGGGTGTAAAACCATCCACGGGTTTGGTCTACTCCTTCCGCTATAAAATCCGCAGGGAAGTTCTGCTTGAATTTTTCTTCATTTTCAAAGGGATAATGCCATTGTGCGTATGGCATCGAACCCGAGTCGAACCAAACGTCTATCAGGTCGGATTCGCGATACATCGGTTTTCCAGAAGGTGATTCCAACACGATATCATCCACCAATGGTTTGTGTAAATCCAGTGCATCGAGTAATACATCTACTAGCTTTACATCCTCCGTGTCATAATCATCATTCCTGACTTTCATGGTTTCGAAGTCGATATCAGCCAGTGCTACGGGGCTGGGTTCGGCTCCCTGAGGAACTCCTCCTAGTACGCCAGAATAAGAAAACTCTGCTGTTTCATCATCTAACATCCGTAAGGCTCCATCCCAATTGCCTTGTCCATTTACGGTAAAGTTCAGGGACTTATCTTCTTGGTGTAACCAATTGACGACCCATTTCCGAACTACCATATTACGGGAATCGAGTAATCCGTGTTGCACTAAATCAGCTACGGAGCCACAGCACAACTCTTCAGAAGCATCTTCGGTTCTCCATATCGGCAAAGGAATTCCCCAATACCTCGATCGGCTTAGGTTCCAATCTTGTAAATTTTCCAACCATTTTCCAAAACGCCCCTCTCCCGTATGGGTGGGTTTCCATTGGATGGTTTTATTAAGTTCGAACATCCGCTCTTTGGCAGCGGTCGCCTTAACGAACCAACTGTCTAAGGGATAATAGAGTATCGGCTTGTCTGTCCTCCAACAATGTGGATAATTGTGAGCGTATTTTTGAACGTTGAAGGCTTTGTTTTCTATCTTTAATTTTACCGCTATATCGACATCTACATTTTTGTAACCTTCTTCCTCTTTATAGTTTTTGACATACCTTCCAGCAAATTCTCCCGCTTGTTCTATGAACTTTCCGGATTTATCCACCATAGTTAATGCCCCTATTCCATTTTGGTTGGCTACAAAACGGTCATCCGCACCAAAACTTGGTGCGATATGTACGATTCCCGTACCATCTGATGTAGAAACAAAGGCTCCTAATATCGTACGAAAAGCATCGCCTTCTTCGGGCTGTTGGAAGGG
>JAHDCE010000083.1 GCA_020630045.1 Saprospiraceae bacterium
TGGATGTTTACGATTTCAATATTAGTGTCTCGTTTTAAATACTTTCTAAGCTTTGTGACAAATACATCCATACTCCGAGCAGTAATTGTCTTCTCCCCATATTTTGGTGAGGGCTTCGGAGCGAGGCAAGATGTCATTCATGTGTGTGCAGAACATCTTCAACAACTGAGCTTCCTTAGGAGAAAGCTTGTCCGTTTCTTCTCCGTCAAAGGTCAGGATCCTTAAAGGGAAGTTGAAGTGGAATCTGCTTCCAATATTGAACTCCTTTTGCTCTTCTCCTTTTTTAATCGCGTTAGTGCTTCTTTTGAGGACAGCTTGGATACGATACAATAACTCTTCGGAGTTGAAGGGTTTTGTGATGTAATCGTCGGCACCGATTTTGAATCCTTGCAATACATCTTCCTTTAGGGTTTTCGCCGTAAGGAAGATAATAGGCATGGATGCGTTTTTTTCACGAATTTCTCCTCCTAAGGTAAATCCGTCTTTTTTGGGCATCATCACATCAAAAATACACAAGTCGAATTCGCCTTTGTTAAAGGCGTCCAATCCTGCTTCTCCATCTGTGGCGAGGGTGACATCATACTCATGCATTTCCAGATAAGAACGAAGCACATCACCGAAATTTTGGTCGTCTTCGACCAATAATATTCTTGGATTTGTTATTTCAGCCATTTCCGTTTGGTTTTGCTTTTAATTAATTAACAAAAAAAGCCCGCAACACGCTGCCTCTTTATTTTTCTCTTTTGAATGGAAAAAATAAAACGAACTCGCTTCCTTTGCCTAATTCACTCTTAACATTTATCTGCCCTTTATGGGCATCTACTATCGCTTTGACATAACTAAGTCCTAGTCCGAAACCTTTTACATCGTGCCGGTTGCCAGTGTGGACTCTAAAAAATTTATCGAATATATGTTTTCTGTCCTCCTTGGACATGCCGATGCCATTATCTTTCACTTGGATAAGGACACCATTGTTTACGTTCTCGGTGATAACTTGTATTTCCGGTTGTTCGGGAGAATATTTATACGCATTATCCAGCAAGTTGTTGACCACATTTGAAAAATGGGTCATATCGGCTTCGATTATTGCATTTCCCGCCGCTAATTTCGCTTCCGCTTTTCCTCCTTTTTTCTCACATCTCAATCCGATATTATTCACGGCTTGTCGAATCACTTCATGAACATTGACTTGTGTTGCCTTTAAGGAGAAATCTTGTTTTTCGAGCAAGGCCATTTGTAAAACCTTTTCGACTTGCTTGTTCATCCTCCTGTTTTCCTGTTTTATGATATCGGCAAACCGTTGAACCTTATCTGCCTTTCCTGCGATAAACGGACTTGTGATAGAGTCAGCAGCTAAAGAAATGGTGGCGATGGGGGTTTTGAACTCATGCGTCATGTTATTGATGAAATCCGATTTGATTTCAGACAATTTTTTCTGAGCGAAAATAACCCTTACCGTATATATGAAACAGAATAAAATAATACTAGTAAATAATATGGCCGCAAGGACAGTAGTCCACACGGATCGCCAAACATATCCTGTTTTTCCGGGGAAGTGAATCATGAGATAGCCCGGAGGTTGTAACTTCAATGATCCTTGGAATAGCTGTACCTTATATCTGGAATTAAAAAGATTGGACTCATCGGTCGGCACTTGGATATCTTCCGGAGTGGATTGGGAAATGGTACCCATAGTACCTTCATCCATGATATAATTGTAAGCACCATTACGGATGACAAAATCCTTTTCCTCTTGGGAGAATACACCATATGTATATTCTAAATTGATACCCTTGCTCCTAAGTTCTTGTCTTAAGAAGGTGTCGAGGTGGCTGACTCGTATCCGATCTTGGATAGGTTCTTGGTCGAACAATTGCTTGGTTGACCATGCTTCCATCGCTCCCTGTTCTTCTACGAATCGATGTAAAGAACATTCTGCACAAGTACATTCCATAACATCCGTGTGTCCTAGGGTAAAGGCCAATAATGTATCAGTTTTGTGCCTTCTGGACATAAACCCAAAGCTGAATGCCGGTCGAGGAGAAGTAAAGGAACCTTCTCGTCCCACATCTATATTACTAGAGATTCGGGATGATCCAATAAAAGAGTTGATATTGCGTTTTTCTTCTATTTCCAATTTCTTGGAAACATTGTTGAGTGCAGCGAAAACACTTTTGTCAAAATAATCTTCTGTAAGGCTCAGCCTTTCATTGATCCAATAGGCTTGAAGTGCGATGATCCCCAAAAGAGCGATCGCCATTAGACCTATGATTCCATTTATGGCTGTTTTATTCATCTATTACAGCAGGTTATAAAATGTTAACGCCACAAAAATATGGGCTGTTGACAACCCTTGTGAATGTTTAACTGTCCCTTAACTTTTGAAGGGCGTCTATTGATAATAATGGACAATCCTTATATTTGTTAACACTTTTATCAAAATAAAATTATCCGGAAACATGAGATTTTTTATTTCTAGCATCATTTTATTGGTCGCAATCTGTTTTTCGGCGCAAGCCCAGACAGAAACAAAAGTGGTCATTGTGAAAAAAGTGACCATTGACGGGGAACAAACTGTAGAGGAAATCACACTGGAGGGAGAAGAAGCCCAAAATTTCGATATGGAAAAATACTTAGAGGGTATTTCCGGCGATAACGTAGATGTGCAAGTTCACATAGAAAAGTCTTCTACTGAAATCGTCAATGAAAAAGAGGCGAAAAAAAGAATTAAAATCATCCGAATTGATGAGGAGGGTGAAGGAAACATGAAGATTGATAAAGATATCAAAATCATTAAAGATGGCGAAGCGTTGGATCTGGATGAGATTCAGAAAAAACTTGATGGACTCGACTTGGATTTCAATCTTGAGGACTTGGAGAAAAAGGGAGATTTGAAAATCCTGAGATTAGGAGAAAATGACGAGGAGTTTGAAATAGATGGAAATGGTGATATGGATATCTTCTTCTATGGTGAAGATGAATTACCGGAGGACATTGAAAAGATCCTTGAGGAAAAAGGAATAGATATAGATTTGAACGGGTTGAAGATGAATTGGACGGAGGACGGAAAAGAAGAACCGTTTTTAGGTGTTTGGTCTTCAACGAAAGGTGACGACAGAGGCGTTTTATTAGGTGGTGTATCAGAAGATTCTCCAGCTTCGGTAGGTGGGTTGAAAGAAGGAGATGTCATTACTCGATTTAATAACGTGGAGGTGAAGACATTCCAAGATTTGGCGAAAGCTATCAAAGCTGCAGGAGTGGATCAAGTTGTGGATGTGGAATATATCCGTAACGGGCAAACGCAAAATAGTCAGGTGACAATCGGTAAACGGAGCATCAAGAAGAAGATGAAGTTTTCTTCCGAGTATCCGGGGATGTCAAAGGAAGAGCGTTTCATGCGAGGTGAGAGTTGGCCCTGTTGTGCCGAAATGGAAACCGTGGAAAAACCTATGCTCGGGGTAACGATTTCCAATAGTGAAAAAGGAGCAATAGTAGAAGAGCTGAATCGTAACGACTTGAAAAACCTGAAGTCAGGAGATATCATTTATGAAATAGAAGGGCGTCAAATTACGGATATTGACAAGATGGTGGAAGTCATCCAGACATTCAAGCCGGGTGATAAGGTCAAGGTTAAATTCTATCGGGGACAGAAGAAGAAAAAATCCAAGGAGATTTTAATCAGCAAAAAAATCAAAATGTGCCCCAAAGATTGTTGCAAGCCGAAAGATTGTTGTGCATCCGGGACAAAGAAAGAAACCAAGTCGATTCGGAAAATTATCATCACGACAGACAAAGACGGACAAGGAGAAGTCAAGCGGGAAATTAAGACCGACCTAGGAGAAGGAGTGTTGCAATTGCAAGAAATCGATTTGTATCCTAACCCGACCGAAGGCAATTTTAAGTTGAACTTCACTACTGAAAATCGAGGGGC
The DNA here is from genome assembly GCA_020630045.1 of Saprospiraceae bacterium. GTDB lineage: Bacteria > Bacteroidota > Bacteroidia > Chitinophagales > Saprospiraceae > JAHDCE01. The sequence goes on from JAHDCE010000083.1 coordinate 3,932, forward strand.
GGTTTCCATTTCTGTCACGGATGCTTCCGGTAAAGAAATTATCCGTGATGATGTTCGAGACTTCAATGGTAAGTACAACGGAGAATTCAATCTGGAAGGAGGTGCCGGTGTTTATTTCATCAACATCTCGCAAAACGGAAAAGTATTTACCGAAAAAATCATTTTGAAGAAGTAGTAAAAACACTGAGAATCCTTTCCCCGGAAGGGGAACAAGGAAAGTGAATACAAAGAAACGGGTTCGGCATCCTCGCCGAACCCGTTTTTTGCTTAAATTCGCTCATCATTCATTCTAAAATCATAATGATGGCAATACGGAAACCATTTAATTTGAAAGGTTGGATCGACGAACATCGTCACTTACTCAAGCCTCCGATCGGAAACAAGCAAGTGTATTTTGAAAACGAAGACTATATCGTAATGGTGGTAGGAGGTCCCAACGGTCGTAAGGATTACCACTATGAAGATGGAGAAGAACTTTTCTATCAATTGGAAGGTGACATTACACTCAAAATCATCAACGAGGACGGAACGCCCGAGGATATTCAAATCAAAGAAGGGGAAATGTTTCTTTTGCCTCCTAGGATTCCGCATTCACCACAACGCCCCGCCAATACCGTTGGTCTAGTGATAGAGCGTTACCGCCGAGGAGACGAGCAAGACAAATTGATGTGGTTTTGCGAATCATGTGACCACAAACTTCATGAGGCCGAATTCGAAATGGTAGATATCGTCAACCAACTTCCGGTGGTCATGAATCATTTCATGAATTCTGAAGAACTCCGTACCTGCGACAAGTGCGGGTCCGTCATGGAAAAAGCATGATATACTTTGCCTCCGACTTTCATCTCGGCGCCGATATCGGCGGCACCACATCCCGTGAACGCGAGAAAACGATTTGCCGTTGGCTGGACACCATCAAGGAAGATGCGGAACGCATCTTCCTTGTAGGGGACGTATTCGATTTTTGGTTTGAATTCAAGCACGTCATTCCTAAAGGGTATGTCCGTATCCTTGGCAAGCTCGCCGAATTGCGAGATGCCGGTATTCCTATCGAGTTTTTTATCGGAAACCATGATATGTGGATGTTCAAATACTTCGAAACCGAATTGGGTATCCCTATTCACAAACACCCGGTCATCCGCGAATACGGAGGCAAAAAAATGATGATCGGACACGGCGACGGACTCGGGCCGGGGGACACGAAATACAAAATCCTGAAAAAAGTATTCCGCAATCCTATCGCCCAAAGACTATTCGCAGCGACCCATCCGGCCATCGGATTCGGTATAGCACAAGCTTGGTCAGAGTCCAGCCGCCGCAAAAAAGGGGATGGCGAACGGGAATTCCTAGGAGAAAAAGGCGAGTGGCTCATCGCTTATTGCAATCGAAAAATAGAAACCACCCAAGTCGATTACTTCGTTTTCGGACATCGACATTTGCCAATCGATTACCTCCTCAAAGACGGCAAAACGCGATACATCAACCTAGGAGAATGGATGATGGTCAACTCCTACGCCGTATTCGATGGTAATGATATGCAAGTGAAGTTTTTCGAAAATCCCGATGGTGTCGTTTTTAATAATCAAAGCCCTATAAAGAAAGAGTAACCATATTCGGAAAGGTGAAAAAAAACTTAGTTTTTTTATTAAACTAAGTGAACGTTTTTTAATTTTGGAGAGTTGTCCATGTTGAAACAAATCCAAAGTTAGATGAAAAAGATATACCTATTTTTCCTTCTTATTATTCCCCTTGCGGGAAATGCTCAAAATGACACGATTCCTTCCGTAGACATTCTTGAATTACCCGAAGCGGAAGTTGTCGCACCCATCCGAGCCACCGAAGTGACGCCTGTACCCCATACCGATATTTCCGCCAAGGAAATTGATCGCCTCAACTTCGGACAAGAACCCGCATTCATTCTTTCGTCAACTCCTTCGGTCATTTCGTTTTCGGATGCCGGGAGTTATTCCGGATACTCGTATTTCCGCTTGCGCGGAATCGACCAAACCCGTATCAATATGACCCTGGACGGTATTCCGCTCAACGAACCGGAAGACCAAGGCGTGTACTTTTCTAATTTTCCCGACTTTTTCAATTCGGCTCGTTCCATTCAGGTTCAGCGTGGTGTCGGGGTCAGTACCGCCGGGGTGGCAAGCTATGGCGGAAGTGTCAATTTTGAATCGCCCACACTGTTCGGAAAGGAAAAGATAGAAGTGGGAGCCAACTACGGTTCCTTCAATTCTTATCGGTCTTACGCCGAATATCAAAGCGGGTATAAAAAACAATTCGGCGTTTATGCCAGAGGATCTTATCTGTCTTCGGATGGTTACAAATATCGTTCTGGACACAAGGGCGGTTCGGGCTTTTTGAGTTTCGGTTGGAATAAGATTAACCACATTGTCAAAGTGACGGGTTTCCTAGGACACTCCAAAAATCAAATGGCTTGGTTGGGTGTGCCTGAAACAGAAATCGAAGCCGATCCGAAAACCAATTTCAATAGTGAAGAAGACGATGCTTTTACCCAAGGACTAGTAGCCGTTACACATGATGGCGACCTAGGAGGAGGAAAACGGTTGACGACTTCCGTTTTTTACAATCATCTCAATGGCAATTATGACTTTGATTTAGACAACTTCCTAGGATTCCCCTCTACGGGGGAAATGTTCAATTATGCGTTTAAATCCCATTTTACGGGAGTGTTGTCGCACTTTTCATTAGAAAAAGACAAGTATGATTTCCGGGCAGGAATCCACGGTCAACACTATCGCCGTGAGCATTTGGGCTCCCAGAGTTCTTTCGGAGAATTGTATACGAATACGGGATTCCGCAATGAATTGTCCGCTTACGTCAAAACTACATATCGTATCGAAAAATTCAATTTGTTCGGTGACCTCCAATTGCGTTGGAACAATTTCAAATATGAAGGAGCCGTGCCGATGGATGACTTGTCGTGGCTGTTCCTCAATCCGCGAATAGGGGCGAGCTATGGTTTGAATTCCAAAACGGTTTTCTATTATAGCATCGGACTGACCGGCCGTGAACCCACACGCAACGATTTATTTTTCGGCAATGACGACCTGGTTACAGATATAGAGGGCAATCCATTGGTCGGAAGCGATACGCCGGAGCGGGTCATTGACAATGAACTTGGAGTGAAATTCAATAAGGACAAACTGTCTTTCGATGGCAATTTGTTTTATATGATATTCAATAATGAAATCACATTGAACGGAGAGTTCGGGCCCAACGGGCTTGCTTTGAACAGTAGCGTGGCCAAGAGCTTCCGGAGCGGTTTGGAAACGGATTTCCGATACATGTTCGACTTCGGTTTGGGACTTAGAAACAATATGTCCTTTATGTATAGTCGGATTACAGAAGAAGATGTTTCTTTCCAACCGATTATGACACCGAATGTCATCATCAATCAAGGTTTCGATTATCGGTACAAGGGATTGACAGTTGGTTTGGATATGAGATTCCAAGGAAAATCTTATATCGATTTTGCCAATGAGGTGGAGTTGCCGGCTTATTTCAATATGAATTTCATGGCATCATATCGTTACAAATTCGCAGAGTTGACTTTACGACTCAATAATCTGACGAATGACACCTATTATACCAATGGCCAATTCGATATTTATGGAACGCCGACTTACCAAATCCAAGCACCATTGAACTATAATGTAGGGCTGAGACTGATGTGGTGATTTTCCATGTTTGAGCAAGTCTATGGAACAACAAAGGCTCGTCGGAAATTTCCGGCGAGCCTTTGTCTACTATATCACTTTATTCCTGTTGTATCGGAGAAAATTATTGTCCCCGAATCAAATGTATGTATCCGCTGAGTGGTTTGCCCGGAGCTGGAAGCACGCCCTCTACCCGTTGCTCGAATACTTTGCATTTGTAGAAAAAGACACCGTCCGCCAAATCTTTTCCTTGTTTGTTTTTACCATCCCAGTTAATGGCCGGGTCGGTCGTTTCGAAAACCAATACTCCCCAACGGTCGAATATTTCCAACTCGATATGGTCAATGAATCTATATGGGAATGGTATGAAGAAATCATTATCACCATCGCCGTTGGGAGTAAATGCATTCGGCAATTCGTAGAACGGGCAGTTGTCCACACAAACGATATTGCTAAATGCACTTTCATTGCCCACCGAATCTATGGCGGTCACCGTATAACATCCCGCGATGGAAGTAAACGAAGGTTGGTGGATTAATGTCGTATCGGTAGCGGAGTTCAATGTTTCGATAATGTTGAAATCCGCATCGGGATTAGGCGCATAGTACACATTGTATTGTGCTACATCATCCGTTTCCGGGCAGGTCTCGTTCGGATTTGTCCATCCAAGGTTGTTTTCGAAGGCGGTCGCCGGATCGAAATCATTCGCGGAAGCGCACACATCTTGAATGTTCAGTATCGGAGGACAAGGAGGAATCGTATCCAGAGGAGTGCCACAAGCTTCTTGCGAGTTATTGAATATCGGGTCGATGATTCCTTCTATACTATAAGTACCTACACTTTTTACATAATAACAATATTCCTCACCGTTAATGAGTCCGGTATCCCTATATGTTTGGGTGTTGGTCAAGGCGATGCTATCAAAGACTGAAGTGATATCATTCAATCGGTATACCACATATTCATAATTTTCCCAAGGAACTTCCTCTTCCCATTCTAAAATATTGGTTTCATCAGTGGATGCGATGCTCAAATATACCGAAGACGCAGTGTTAGTGGTTCCTAATGGTTCGCTTTCTCCATTGACATAAAATGCTACTGCATAGGTGTAGGGTTGCCCGAATGTATTCAGATTAGTATCAATGAAAATCGTGTCATTCGCTCCTGCGAATGTGTTACTGGTGAACGAGGCTCCCGGAACGGGTGTGAGTCCGGTGGTCACCATTCCTTCGGCACGAAGCAATTCATAGGTATAGGGCCCCGGATTGACGATAGTGTCCAAGTCATCCGCCAGCGGTTTTGACCATCGGATTTCCATTGTGCCGGCTGCCGGGTCGGTGGTCAGGACACTTACATTAGTGATCAGTGGGATATCTCGGCTCAATTGTACGCAGACTTCTTCTGACCGGAGACTCTGAACTCGATTGTAGGGGTTGCCGGCTGCCGATGTTTGTGCGAATTCGGCGACGACTCGATAGCAGTATGATCGACCGCGTTCGACATCGGTATCTTGGAAGACGTATCTGCCGGCTACTTGGTCTTTTATGTCAATTCCTACCAGTTCATATCCGAAAATGCCCGGATTACAAGTGTCTAGTGGAATGTCTAAACTGCTATTGCGTCTCCAAACCGAAAAACCTTGGAAGTAATTGTCTTCCGTAATTTCACATGCGTAGGGACTTTCCCAGCTCAAATCGACCAGGCCACTACCGGGTACTGCTTGCAAATCTTCGGGTTTAGGGCCGACGACCTTTATCCTGACCGTTTTTAGTGTAGCTAGTCCGATGGTATCCGTTCCATTGATATCAAATGCGTCTTCCGCCTTAAATACCATGGAGTAGTATTGATCCGAAATGACTTCACAAGGCGGAACCCAAAAAAATGTACCGAAGACCGGTTGTGGCTGATAGCCGAATGGCACATCGAAGATGGCCGGATCGGGTGTGAGTTCCAGTGGACCTCCTAGCGCAGTCAGTTTGACGAGTTGACTAGGAACATCCGGATCAGTGGCGATGACGCTAAACTGTACGGTATCTCCGGCGACGACACAGATTTCATCTTCTGTTTCGATGATTGGGGGTTGGTTGTTGCCCTCCAATATCCGTATTTGCATGTCCCGGATAATGGTGCTGATCAATTGTCCTTCTCTGTATTCTTTAATGAGTATGGCGATGTTGTATTCCCCTGCTTTTTGAGGGGAATCCCAGAGGAAATCCCCTGTGATTTCGTCTAGGGAGATATTGTTATCCGGGCCTGGCTCAATCATGTTCGGAAATTCATATCCGCTGACGGGCGTACCTAGTTCCATAAAAGGAGTGATGAGTTCATAAGCCAAACTATCGCCTTCGGCGTCGAATGCGTTGGGGTTGTGCATGAAAGGTTGGCCGACAAAACCGACATCTATCGGGGGTTGTAACAATAAAGGTGAATTATTGACGCCTTGAAATTGAGTATTTAGGAATACATATGTGGTCTGTAGGAAAAATGCGACGTTTTCTGAATTTGGGAAATTCACATTTAATATACCACCGTTTCTATTGGGGTCGGTTACACTAATAGGATATTCAGATCTTCCGGGATAGGAATGTGTGCCTACATACTTATTCATTTTGATGTCATTGGGAAGCGTGTTACCATCAGGGACACCATCCCCGTCGGAATCGGGACCATTCACACGAAGTAAATATTCACATGCTCCATCGCCCCAGCAAATTTCTAAACTGTCCCGATCGGCGGGAACACTACTGGTTTTGGTATAAGTAGTGATTGTCGCTCGAATGGTTAGGTCGTCCAATTGTTCAATGGTGATTTCTCCCGCTCGATTATGGGTGGCATGTGTTTCCGCCAAGGGGAGCATCACCAAGAAGGCGAGCAATAGTAAAATAATAGATGGTATAATGTGAAACTTCATATCAATAACTTATAGAAGTAGTCCGGAAAAACCGGCTAATAGAAGATGCTATTCTTCGACCACTTTTGTAAAGGAAACACAACCGTTTATTAAAACGATGCAAATTAACCCGAAGTTGTTCGGTAACTTACCTGTTAAACCATAATTTTTTAAGTACCTGGACAAAAGTAATTGAATAATGATTTTCATGGGTACTTTTG
>JAHDCE010000084.1:0-9160 GCA_020630045.1 Saprospiraceae bacterium
AAGTATGAAAAATAATCTGTATTACATTTTCCTCTTTTCTTTCCTTGCATTCCTTTGTTCTTGCGATACGCAAAACCCGGAAGTTACTACAGGAAATGAACGTTGCGACTATCTGGATTTCAAAACACCCGGTGCTTTTCAACAAGCCGGGGTGCAAATGATTCAACTGGAAGAGGGCTTTAAAGTCTGGACGAAACGATTCGGAAATAATCCGGATATGAAAGTGCTCCTTCTTCATGGTGGTCCCGCCCTGACTCATGAATACATGGAATGTTTTGAAAGCTTTTTCCCACAAGCAGGAATAGAGTTTTATCATTATGACCAACTCGGGTCACATTATTCGGATAAACCGGATAATGACAGCCTTTGGACCATTGAGCGATTCGTCGAAGAAGTGGAACAAGTAAGAAAAGGCCTAGGGCTCGATAAAGACAATTTTTATATACTCGGCAGTTCTTGGGGAGGAATTCTTGGAATGGAATACGCATTGAAATACCAAGAAAATATGAAAGGGTTGATTGTCTGTAACATGACGGCGGATTTTGACAAATACGAAGCTTTCAATGCTAAATTGAGGAGCCAAATGCGACAATCATTAATCGACTCTTTGGAATACTATGAAAACAAAAAAGATTATCACAATCAAGAATACTTGGATTTGGTATTCGAAGAATATTACACCAAACACATTTGTCGCTTCCCTTCGAAGGATTGGCCGGAACCGATACTCCGTAGTTTCGGACATATCAACCAGCATGTATATGAATATATGCAAGGGCCTAGCGAATTCGTTCCGGGAGGAATTCTAAAACACTGGTCCGTTTGGGATGATTTGAAAATATTGGAAGTTCCATCGTTGATGGTAGGAGCCAAGTACGATACAATGAATCCGGAAGAAATGAAAGAAATGAGTGAGCTGGTTCAAAATGGAAGATATCTATACTGTGCGAATGGAAGCCATCTCGCAATGTGGGACGAACAAGAGTTTTTTATGGACGGCGTCATTGATTTTATTAAAGATGTGGACGCCGGAGAATTTGCTAAGTAATAGATGTGATCGTGGAATTTTTGGACGTACTCGGTTTCTTGTGATAACAGCTTCTAATAAGACAAAATAATCATTATGAAAAAACACTCGTTTATATACACACTAATCGCAATTGTATCTCTAGTAGCATGCAATCACTCTTCTGTCGAAGAAAAGCCCAAGGAGGAAGTCATCGAAAACCCATCGACTCAAAAGAAGGAACAAGCGGCGGATGAACATAAAGTTCCGCCTTCCGGCGAAATTAAAAAAGCGAAATTCGTGAACGCCACCGTTTACGCCGGATCAACCGACTATTCATTCAAAATCGGCGAAGAAGAGTTGACGGTTCGTGTCTCCAATATACCGGACGAAAAAGACCCTGGTCCCAAGCTACCGGAAACCTTACTCGAATCGAATCCAAAGGAGGGGCCTCCCGGACCCAATCCGGAAATGGTCGGAAAAAACTTTGATCTGATTTACAATGACAAAGGGGATTTACTAGAAATAAAATTGTCAGAATAAAAAAACGGGTCGGCAAAGCCGACCCGTTCGTTTTCGAAGTCATTCCAAGTCTATCGTTCAATAACAAATTTTCTCGTGACTCGGGAATGTGCTCCGATACGGATATCCATGATATAATACCCAGAAGTGAATGATGATAGGTTGATTGCCTTCCGCGATTTCCCTTTGGAAATGTCCACGGATTGGGAATGGACGACCGAACCCAACAAATTGATGATATTGATTTGAATTTCTTCTTGTTCAGCTTGCTCGATGTCCAAGTACAGGACATCGCTTGCCGGATTCGGAGATAATGAATAACGGCCATTTGTATTCATAGATGAGTTTCGTTGTCCGGCCACTCTCATCACCGGCGGCGTATAGGTGACAATCTCACTGTACTGTGACCAGACTTCATCTTCGCAATATGTCCTTACTCGGAACTGATAAGTGACACCGGGCGTCAAGAAATTCATTCGTTTGAAGTTGTTGCCCGGAGTGGTTCCGGAAACCAGCCAAGATCCTCCGCCTTGAGATTTGTACCTGATTTGATGCTTGATAGCGGTGGGTTGCGGTGTCCATTCGATTTTGGAATCTCCGTTCGCGTATTGTGAAAAAGAGATGTTCTCAGGCCCTGCACATGTACTAATGAAAATCCTTTCCAAGTTACTATAATTCCCCCAGCCGGACGAGCTGCATTCGGCCCGTACCCGATACTCGTACAATCGATACTGATTGAGTCCGGTAATGGTTTTGGAATTCGATAACGTTCCCACAACCGTCCAAGGGTTACTCACATTCGGATTATGTTCTCGATACCTCACTTGATATTTTATGGCATCCGGGACAGGATCCCAAGTTAAATTCAAACTCGAATTCGTAGGGATTGTTGCTTGTACATTCGTAGGAATCGGGCATTCTTCTTCGAATATCGCATAGTAAATCACATTCGCATTGACAGCAAAAGAATAAGGGTTGTCCGTCGACAATGGTATTCCCGAATCTTCCCACCTCACGAACTTGAATCCGGGAGCCGGATGGGCTGTCAATGAAGCGGTACTCCCCGAGACATAGTTCCCTTCTCCACTTATGGTTCCTGCATAATAGGGGATAGATGTGACGCTGATATCAAAATAATCGTTACCCGGACAATCCAAATTCACAAGGGGGGAAGTCCAAGCATAATCGTTGTCATATTCAATGGATTCGATGATGTTCTGTTCATGGTCGATGATGTAACCGAAGTAATACAGCCCATTTCCGGGAAGGCCGCTCCAATTACACAATAGTGTACTTACGCTTCTAGTAGTAGTTTCGCCCGGAGCCAAATCGGCAATGAATTGCGTCGCTCCGACTTGATAATCGGAAGTCGTAATATTGGCGTCCGTAGACAAGTAAAATGCGAGTCTGGTAAATTCACCCATCGCCACCATGCCATTATTAATGACCTCCACACTCGCACTGAATGAACTGCTAGAAGGCGTATAAGAAAAACTAGGTGTTCCGATTGTCGTCAAATTGATGCCGGGCACGGGGCAGTTCACCAAGCTAGCCGTATTTGAACCGCTGTTTCCTGTATTATTGGTTTCGTCGCTTTCTTCGTTGTCATTTTCATAATCAATGATATATCCCAGATAATAAGTACCGGCCGGCAGGCTTGCCACATTACACAAATCCACCGAGAATGCTTCCCCTCCGAATCCTCCGATATTGATCGGGCCGACGAAGTCGGTTCCTAGGAGATAGTCGTCGGTAGTGATGTTGGCATCCGTAGAGGCATAATACCCCAAAGTACAAGCGCTCGAAGCCTGATTGCCTACATTTTCAATATTCAAATTAAAAGAAACATTGTGTCCGTCCGGGTCGATAATAATCACAGCCGAACCCGCTTGGGTCGTCAAATCGGGAGAATAACAATCCAATAATCCAGGAGAAATTTGACGTTCGGAATTGTCGTCCTCATCACTCTCATCTTGGCTGTCTGTATAATCAATAATGTACCCCAAGTACAAATAACCATCTGATAATCCCGTAACAGAACACAAATCAAGAACAAAGTTTTCAGTGCTTGTTCCGCCGGGAGCAAGCGAACCGACCAAGTCCGTTCCTAGTAGAAAATCCGAATTGTCGATAATGTTATCCGTCGAAGCATAGTACCCGACGTAGGAAGTGGTCGATGATAAATTACCCGTATTTTCTACTACAAGCGACATGGTGGCAATATTTCCCGAAAGGGAAAAACTCTCGGTCCCCGTCCGGGTAGTGAGGTTGGGTTTGAAACAATCGACTTCCGCCGTTTCCGGCGAACTGGAAATGGTGTTGTCCGCTTCATTACTTTCTGTACACTCCGACAGATAGTCAATGATATATCCCAAGTGGTAAGTGCCGTCGGCAAAACCTGATAATCCACAAAAGTCCACATAAAAACTATGGGCGAAAACTTGGTTGGGAACCATGCTAGGCAGGTCGTCAGTTCCTAGGAGAATGTCGCCCGTAGTGATGGTCGAATTGGTCGAAGCATAATAACCGATTTTACAAGGCACCGAATTCCCGTCACCATTATTGACGACAGTCATAGAGAAATTGGCGTAAGTGCCACTACTTCCTATGGAAATATTTTCCGTACCTGCCAGAGTCGTTAAATTCGGTGTCGGGCTGATGCAATCGATGGGATAAGTATCGCCGTTGCTTTTGGTATTGTCGGTTTCATCCCATTCAATGATGGAGTTTGCCGGGTCTATTATACCACCAATAAAATAAGTGTCATTTGGTATTCCTAATGAACAGAAGTCGAGATTGAAAGAGAAACTTTGATGTTCTCCGGGAGTCAAACTGTTCAGGGTATAAGTACCTAGCAGGTTGTCGGAGGTATTAATCGTTGCATCCGTAGATGCATATACCCTAAGTGTTGATACGGCTGAAGTTTGACCGCCATTGTTCGATACGGTAGCGGCTCCGGTGACAATATTCTCTGTCGAGAAACTGAATGCCGGACTCGTTTCTTCGAACTCCAGATTAGGAAGACAATTGATATTGATGACATTCGGCCAAACTACAGTATTGTCCGATTCATTACTTTCTGCGACAACTTCACTGCGATCCAATATCGCACCGACATAATAATTGTTATTGGAAACACCGCCCAAATCACATAAGTCAATAGTAAAATTGAATTCCTTAATGGTTCCGGCAGGAATGTTAGAAAGTGATTGGAATGCGATAAGGTCATCGGATGAAGCGGTTACGGTCAAATTGCTACTTAAATAAATGCCTATATCGCCTCCGATGACATCTTCTGTTCCCACATTTACAGCCTTAACGGTGATATAAAGGTCATTTCCGATTTGAACCACAATCAGTGAATTGGTCAAAACCCTCAAATTGGCTATCGGATTGCTATTGCAGACGAGGTAATCCCGTTCGAATAAGTTTTCATACATACGGCAATACTGGCCGGTCGTCAAAGTCGTCCGACAAGATTTACGTGAATAGGACATGAAGTTGGTGGTGTCAGGCGAATACACCCAGCCGTTCGAATCGGTTTCATAATTGTCGGGATCATCATTTCCATTATAGTTACAATCGGATTGGACTTTACCCGAAATGTTGGGGTCTGCCGGGGTGTCGCAAATCAAATCTCCTGCCGTTTCACAGTTCGATCCGTCTACCAACTCTTCCCCTGTGTTGTTGACCTGATGAGTGTGGTACAATCCGAAATAATGCCCCATCTCATGGGTCAACGAATTGCCGGGAATCAGGCAGCTATTGCCGACGACTACCAAGTCATCCCCTTCTTCATCCCAAGGAAAACTGGCGAAGCCGCAAATGGTGTCCCCATCGGAAGCACGGACGAGACCTGGAAAATAGATGTTACATACATCCGGTACATTGTGGTCGGTTTGTACGGTTTTTTCATTGTCCGTCGAATTGCTTCCGCGATCGAAATCGAAGTAATCCGTATCGTCAATGTAGTTGATGGGCCCGCACATGACCAAATTAATGAATGCGTTATTGAAGTAATTATTCGTGATTCCCAAATAGTTGAAGACCTCTTCTTCCGAGACGCCTTCCGAGCCGTTATTTTTGCGAATGATGTGTATCTGTATGGGAATATCTTGCATGGTGGCATTGCCCGGAAGGGTTTTCATGGCATGAAAATACTCACGACGTTCCTTCTTTTGAATCGCTTTTTCCATGTTCTTGGGTTCCTTGGGCGCTTCCGCACCACAGTAAATATGTTCAGCATGTTGGGCAGTCGTTCCAAGGCCTACGAATAGCAGGCATAACAAAACAGCGGTCAGTTTCATTTTCATCGTGTCAGGATTTAAATCCAAGGCGGAGAACCTCGGTTGTGTTCTATAAAATCATCATTCACCTGCAAGATGCGTAGGAAACCACCGACTTGAAATTTGAAATTTTTGATTTGTGTAAAAACGGAACTACGATATGAGTAATCGCCGACAGAGCCATCTGACAGGTAAAGAATCCTTGAACATGGTATGTTTTTGGTCAAGGGTTTCTATTTCTTCCGCTATTGCGGAAAAATGTTTCCCTTTTTTCCTTTCCCTTATGGGAATCCTTTTGATAACCCTTAGGAACTTCATGAAAACGGAAGCGACATCCACCCAAAAGGTTTCTTCAGGAGTTTTGTATCTCGTATTTTGATACAAGTTCGTGATTTCACGATCGAATAATTCTTCTTCTTGTTCCTCAAAATAAATGATGGCAAGCACGAACCTACTATAATACATTTCGCGCTGGGGTAGCAAGTGGATGTCTTTCGACAAATGACGTCGAGCCACCTCGGGAAACCCTGTAAAAACAAAACACATCGCAATTAGGAATCCGAACCGTGGTTGTACACGGTCGTTTGATAAAATGGCTTCCTTATGACGTTGATAAACCTCAATGCATTCTTCATATTGCTCTAGCTTGGAAAGGATGCTGGTGTAATTAAAAACGACTTCTAGCCTTGACCAGTTTTTATGTCGCTCCATCAAGGCGACACATCGCTCAAAATACTTGGCGGAAGTTTCGAAATCATTTAAAAAATAAAAACACTGTCCGAGCCAATTGTAAAAGTCCCGCTCGTGTTCGGACAACTGTGGACGTATTTTTGAAACGGTTTCGTGCAAGTCCAAAAGTCGGGTTAATAACCGGATTCTTTTATGGTGATCTTTTTCATGCAAAAGCAATGCGAGCCAATGGTAATATTGGAATAAGGGCTCGCTTGAAAGACCTTTGTCGAATTCAGGAAATTCTTTCGGAACGTCAAACTGAATAGGGGATTGGGAATGCTTGGTCACATAATATATAAACCCTCTTTTATAGTTCAATGTACGGAATCCTTCCAAGGAAAATTTTTGCCAATCCTTTTCTGAAATATCGAGTAGTTCCGCTAAATAAGGATAGTCTTTTAAGTCTTCTTGTTTGTGGTGGGTGAGGTAGTCGTAAAACTTGTCGATTAACCGGATGCGTACTTGGTAGTCCTGTTCTTTTCCGGCCTTTCGAAAATACTTATTCCACTCCTTTTCGAATAACTCATATAGTTTTCGATCCAATAAAATGTCCAACCAGATCAATGTGGAATTGTAATGCATAGAACGTCCGGCTTTGAAATCCTTTGTAATGAATTCCAAAACGAGAAAACGTTCGATTTCTTCGCTGACCAGTCTTTGGATGTGTCGGAACTTGTGGTCTTCTTTTTTCGAATAGGGTTTGCCGAAAATCATTTGGAAAAAACGTGTCTTATCCGGTTCTTCGTCACCGTTCATGTTTTTCAAAGCCTGAAAAAACGCTTTGACTCCCTTCGTTTTTTTCTTCCCTAGTTCCTGTTCGATTCCTTGAATTTCCAAACGGGTCAAGCATTGTACCAATGCTTTCGTTTTCATGTGTCCTTATAGTTTCGGTTGCGGAATATCCGCTGTCAAAGCAATGAGTTATTCCATTTACTTCGTCCGAAAAGTCACTGACTCGCTAAATTTCGACCATCCTCCTACACACTGGCTTCTGATTTGTACTTCGTATGTCGTACCTGCTATCAAGTTGCCTACGTTAGTGAATGAATTCATCGATCCCTTGTTTTTCCATTCTCCACCTTCCGGCTTGAAACGGATTTGATAACGGACCGCATCCACATTACTGTCCCAAGTAATCCTTGCATTTCCGCTGGTTAGGATACGTGCGGAAATGTATGCGGGAACAGCACAAGAAGCGATGGTTTCAATATTTTCGTCCATGACCTCGAATTTGATTTCGACTCTAAGTTAATCAAGTAGGAATTAAAAAAAGAAAGATATTTTTCGAAATGGAAAGTGAGGGCAAAATGACCTTGTCAAAATGTTGCTTCCCCTTCATTTCAAGGATAATAAGTCCTATCTGAATTTGATGACTTACTCTTGTTTCCTTACAACTTCGAAAATCCTTCCATTGTCTTCGTCCGTCAACAAATAGAGTTTTCCATCGGGACTCATTTCTGCTTTTCTCAATCTGATGTGTTTATCCATGAAAAGCTCCTCTACGGTTTTTACTTTTTCCCCGTCCAAGGCTATACGCCAAAGGCTTCCTCTAGAAAGTCCCGGGACAATAAGGTTGCCGTACCACTCCGGAAATTCGGTACCAGTATAAAATGTCAATCCGGTAGGTGCGACTGTTTGTAACCAATAATGAATGGGGTCAGTGAATTCCGCTCCGGGAACATCCGCCGGCTGATAACCTTCGGATCGATATCTACCTGAAGTCACATTCGGCCAACCATAATTCGCACCGCTTTTCAATAGATTGATTTCATCACCTTGGAGCGTGCCGTGTTCACTGAACCAAATCTTGCCTGTATTGGGTTCTACAGTGATTCCTTGTGCCGCTCGTATGCCAGATGCATAAATACCTTCTATAGCATCTTTTCCGAAATCAGGATTGTCATCCGGAATCGTACCGTCCGGGTTGATTCGATAAATTTTACCACGTTCATCAGTAAGATCTTGAGCGATAGCCAGACCTTCTTTCGAGTTTTCATAGAAAAGCCTTTCACCGACTGTGATGTATAATTTACCGTCAGGACCGAATGTCATGCCTCCGCCAAAGTGGAATAATCCTGGTACATAGGGGCCGGGGTTGAGCAAGGTTTTGATATCTGTCAATAGATTTTCTTCTAAGGTTGCTCGTATGACTTTCAAAGCATACCTATCCTTTTTTTGTGAAACGTATGAAACGTATATTTTTCGGTTTTCTGAATACTTAGGGTCAAGTAGCACCTCAAGGATGCCAGCGTTGTAGCGAACCATCCTTCCATCAGCCCTCTTCGGATAAGTTCCTTCCGGGTATTTGCTGACATCCAATTTTAGGGTAGTGAACAAATCCTTAGGGAATCCGCTGATTGGCTTACGCTCTTTAGTCGCTAAATTCACCCATAATAAGTCACCGTCTTTTTCAGCGACAATGGCTTCTTTTTCGTTGATGAAATCCATGCTCCAAGGATGTTTTAATCCATCTATGACGACTTTTCGCTTTGGAATATCATTGGTGTTTTGTAATGGATAACGCGTTGCGGTTTTACTGACAATTTTCCATTTCCCTTCTGTTTTTTGTAAAATCAAAACATCTATGAATCGGGCGTTTATCGAATGGATGATA
>JAHDCE010000084.1:9170-10719 GCA_020630045.1 Saprospiraceae bacterium
ATAATTTCGATTTCGGCCCAAGCAATGTCATTATAAAACTTGGTGGTCAATAATTTCGCATACCTCCCATTGAACTTTCCGGGTTCTCGCTTTTTGAATAGTTCAGCGTAGGCATCGGGGGTCAATGGCCAAGGTTCGCCGTTTTTTGTTAGGTATAGCATAGCATTCTCCGTAAACGCCCTTTTGATTTGTTCGGGATAATTGTAGGAGGTTCCGACCATGTAATCATTCAAAGGTATTTTTACTTTTTCTTCATCCGATTGGCCGTTTACATGAAATGAAAGTGAAATCCAACAGAAAATTAAGGCAATTCTTATCATGACTTTTTTTGACAAAAAACCACATTTTTACAATGTGAAACCTGAATTTTTAGCCATAATGAGTCCTAATCTATAATCGACTACTCAATTTTAATGTAATTTCGGAGCCTTCACATATTGATTTGGTGTACACCCTTTCAGTTTTTTGAAAGTGGCAAAAAAATTTGATTTCGAACGAAAGCCAACTTCATAACCGATTCCCTCTAAAGTAAATTGATGTTCACTTCTCAGTAATTCACATGCAGCGTTAATTCTGTATTCATTAATGAAGTGGTTGAAGTTTTTTCCTAGATTATTATTCATGTATTGTGAGAGCAAATGCGGGGTGATTTGTAGTTCTTTTGCTACTTGAGGAAGTTTTAAGTCCCGGTTCTTATACCAGGCCTTTTGTTTCATGAGTTCATTAAGGCCTTTGTCGATTTCTATAGCTTGGTTCGAGGTGATTTTTTTATTTCGTTGTCGAGGTACCTCGCCTTGTAGAATGATTTTCCTTTGTGGGTGCAAGAGTAAGAATAAAGCCAAAAAATAGAACATGAAAGAAAAGGTCAATGGACCGAGAATATAGGATGGGAAACCAAAGTACATGACGGAATTAAAAACGAGACATATCAGCGCGTTCAAGAAAAAAACGACGACGAGCCATTTTTCAAGAACCGGGATTTGATAGAAGTCTTTGATAGCTTGTTGGAATACATCTTTCAATCTTATTCCGGAAAGGATAATGTAAATAACCCAAATGGCATAAATTCCTTTAACGAAATAGCCGTTCCAAATTTCAGGATAGTATCTATAAGGCCAAGTTAAACCTAATCCAACCGCCAATATTCCCAAACCGAGTAATTGCCATTTTTCTTGTTTTACAAGGGTGTTTCTTCGTTCTAGGCTTGTCGATATGTAGATGTACAAAAAAACTCCGATAAATAAACAAGCTGTCAGTCCTACTTGTAGGACATCTTTTGAAAGACCTTTCAAAAAATAATAAAAGATGGACTTGCCAATTCTTATAGATAACATTAAGAGCAACATCCCGAACATTCGGTTTCTTAATAGTCGAGGTTTGTTTACGAATAAAAAGTAAAGAGCCATCAACAATCCGTTGAAGACACCCAAGCCACTGAAAAAAAACAACAATTGATTTGTTAATTCCATAAATGAGATAAAGATTCTGTTGTGAATTAAGTACCCGGCCATAAATAATCAGGGAATATGCTTTTCGGGTATTTTTGCTT
>JAHDCE010000085.1:0-4769 GCA_020630045.1 Saprospiraceae bacterium
TGATTTTCAATCCTTTGAACGCGATTGAATTCGTTGGTAATTTCCGCCCGGACGTCATCATTTTAGATATGAATTTTACAGTGGACACTTCCGGCAAACAAGGCCTGGAATTATTAGGGAAGCTGAAAGCTGATTTTCCGGAGCAAGACATTATTCTCATTACAGGATGGGGAACATTGGAGTTAGCCGTAGAAGGCATGAAAATCGGGGCTCGGGATTTTATCACCAAGCCTTGGAAGAATGAACATCTACTCGGTGCGGTTAAGACGATTATTGAACTAAACAATCCGGATTTACCCGCTGCCGCGGAAAATACATCTGCCCTTGATGCGATTATTGGAGAATCCAAAGCCATTAGGGACATAAAAAATACGATTCGTAAAATCGCCGCTACGGATGCTTCCGTATTAATTACCGGACAGAGTGGAACCGGAAAAGAATTGGTGGCCGAAGCGATTCATGACAACAGCAAACGAAACGAAGCTCCTTTCGTAAAAGTTAACTTGGGAGGGATTTCGACTTCATTGTTCGAAAGTGAGTTATTCGGTCATAAGAAGGGAGCGTTTACAGGGGCTATCGCCGATCGGAAAGGACGCTTTCAAGTAGCTGATAAAGGGACGATATTTTTAGATGAAATCGGAGATCTGCAATTGGGTTCACAAGTGAAACTCTTACGGGTTTTGCAGGAAAAAACATTTGAACCCCTCGGAAGTAGTAAGAGTGTCAAGACAGATGTACGTGTCGTCTCTGCGACCCATAAGCCTTTGGAACAAATGGTATCGGAAGGAACTTTCAGGGAGGATTTGTTTTATCGGATCAACTTATTGCACATCAAAATTCCTCCATTGTCAGAAAGGAGGGGGGACATTCCTTTACTCACCAAAAAATTCGTCACCACCTTGAATAAAGGTCATCAGAAAGATATTTATATTGAGGATAATGTTTTGGATTGGTTATCCAAACAAGACTTTTCAGGGAACATTCGTCAATTGAAAAATGTCGTGGAGCGTGCTTGGTTACTTTCCGACGGAAAAAAGATAGGAGTCAAGGATTTTCAGCCGCACCTTAGTGGTGTTCCGCTTAAAAATCCACGATTGCCGCAAGTCGGCACTATGACTTTGGACGAAATGGAAAAAGGAATGATAGAGAAAGCGATGGCGTTTCATAATGGCAATATCAGCCAGGTGGCACTTGTGCTTGGGATAACTCGGAGCGCACTGTATCGGAGGTTGGAGAAATTCAATATTAAGCATGAATCTTAAATGGAAATTTATTCTCGTTCAAGGACTGCTATTGGTGCTGATAGCGGTGTTGCTATATTTTACCTTACGGGAATATAAATGGTATTTCTTGGCTTCCGAAGTTGGATATATTCTATTGGTTGTACTATCCATTTATTTATATAAATCCATTTTCCGCCCCTTGAAATTATTGCAACAAGGAACCGAAGCCCTCAAAGACCAAGATTTTGCCGTTAAGTTAAGGCCTACTTCTTCCAAGGAGACAAATGAGTTGATTTCTGTCTATAATAAAATGATTGATACCATCCGTGAAAAACGGATATCTCAACAGGAACAACACTTCTTCCTCGAATTGATCATGGATGCATTGCCGGTAGGGATACTTATCCTTGATTTCGATCAGCAAATCAGTTCCTTCAACCCTAAAGCGGCGGGTATCTTGAATATCGAAAACACCGATATTGGAAAGCCACTTGCAAATCTTGCTCATCCTATTTCAAATGACATCGCAGCGATTCCGCTAAATGAATCAACGATCGTCAGGGATGAAGGCGCTAAATATTTCAGATGTTTGTCCAACCGCTTCATGCATCGTGGCTTTCCACGCCGTTTTCTCATCATAGAGGAAATCAGCAATGAAATCATGGAGACGGAAAAAAATGCCTACGGCAAAGTCATTCGTATGATGGCGCATGAAGTGAATAATTCGGTAGGGGCCATCAATTCGATATTGGACTCTCTATTGAATGAAACCGAATTGGATGACACCGAAGCGAAGGAATATTTGAGGATTATCATGGAACGTAATGAAAGCTTGAATCATTTCATGGCGAATTTCGCAGAAGTAGTCAGATTACCAGTTCCTAGTAAAGAAAATTTTTCTTTGAAACAGCTCTTGAACGATGTCTTTTTATTGATGAAAGTCAAAATCAGTCGAGAACAAATAGATTACCGGATTTCCCTTCCTGAAGAAGATGTCATTATCCAAGGAGACAAGGAGCAACTGGGGCAAGCTTTTATCAATATTATTCTTAATGCCGCAGAGGCGATTGAAGGGCAGGGTACGATTGATATTCAATTGAACGCATTTCCCATTATTGTTACAATCAAGGACGATGGTATCGGTATCGACCAAGAAGCCGCCGAAAAGATATTCACGCCCTTTTTTAGTACAAAACCAACTGGACAAGGCGTAGGACTCACCCTAGTTCGCGAAATTCTGCACAACCATAAAACGAAGTTTTCCCTGAAGTCCGAAAACGGCTGGACCCGATTCAAAATTCAATTTTGAATCGGGTCCGGTTATATCACCTTATTCTCAAGATAAAGTATTGATGAATTTTATTGTCCTCCTAGGAGAAGTTCTTCATCAAATCCACTAGTATACCAATACTTTCTTTAGACATTGCATTGTATGTAGAAGCACGGAATCCACCCACAGAACGGTGTCCCTTGATTCCCATAATTCCGTTTTCTTGACAAGTTTGCATGAACGCATCCGCCTTGTCTTCATGGCCGTCATTCATGACAAAAGTTACATTCATCAGGGAGCGATCTTCCTTGGCGGCCGTGCCTTTGAACATCGGATTGCGGTCGATTTCATTGTAGAGCATAGCTCCTTTCTCCTCATTGTGTTTTTGCATGGCGGCTATTCCTCCTTGTTCTTTCAACCAACGCATGGTCAACAAGCAAACATAAATCGGATAAACCGGAGGTGTGTTGAAAGCAGATGCCTTTTTGATGTGGGTGTTGTAATCCAACATGGTAGGAATTTCTCGATTCACTTTACCCAACATATCTTTCCGAACCATGACCAAAGTAGTTCCTGCAGGTCCTAGGTTCTTTTGGGCGCCGGCATAAATCATACCGTATCTGTCAGCATTGATCGGTCGGCTGAAGATATCCGAAGACATATCACAAACAATCGGCACATTCGTATCAGGTAGAGAATGATACTGTGTTCCATAGATGGTATTGTTACTGGTCAAGTGCAAATATTTTGCATTAGCCGGAATCTCGTACCCTTTGGGAATGTAGTTGAAATTCGAGTCTTTAGAGGACGCCAATACTTCAATGTTCCCGAAGTGTTTCGCTTCTTTGATTGCCTTGGTTGACCAAGTGCCAGTATCGACATAACAAGCGGTTTCTCCTTGGTCTAGTAGGTTCATGGCTGACATGAAAAATTGACTGCTGGCTCCACCGGTGAGGAACAGCACCTCGAAGTCGTCTCCTAGTCCTAGCAATTCCTTAGTCGTCGCTTGCGCTTCCTCCAAAACAGCGGCGAACTGTTTGCTTCGGTGGGAAATTTCGAGGATGGATAATCCCATACCTGCGAATTCTTTCACCGCTTCAGCGGCTTGTTCTAATACCGGGGCGGGAAGGATTGCGGGTCCCGCAAAAAAATTATGCTTTTTCATGACTCGGATATATTTAGGTCATTGATGGATGTACTTTCGCCGGCAAAGGTATTGGATTCATTTGTTAAAGTGAAGATTATTCGAGTGGTTTTCTCGCTTCATTTTTCTTTCCCCCTTCCGGGGAATATATTTGTGAAAAATCAAGAGTATATATTATGGATTATCAAAATATATTGGTGCGCTATGAAGATAATATAGCGATAGTGACCATCAACCGCGAAAAAGCCCTGAATGCATTAAATCGGAGGACATTCGCTGAGTTGCGACACTTTTTTTCTGAAGGTGCTGAAAAAAATATTATTGGCGTCATTGTGACGGGTGCCGGTGAAAAGGCATTTGTAGCAGGGGCGGATATCAAAGAATTCGACGGTTTGGATCAAGAAAGCGCCGCTCAGTTATCTAGGAATGGGCAAGAGGTGTTTTTATCGATTGAACGTTATGATAAACCGGTAATCGCAGCGGTAAACGGATTTGCATTAGGTGGTGGTTGTGAGTTAGCTATGGCATGTCATATGAGAGTGGCTGGGGGAAAAGCGAGATTTGGCCAACCCGAAGTGAACCTAGGAATTATCCCTGGCTATGGAGGTACGCAAAGACTGGTTCAATTAATCGGAAAAGGCAAGGCCCTTGAGCTGTTGATGACCGCTGACATGATTAAGGCCGATGAAGCCCATAGACTGGGATTGGCGAATCATGTGGTAGAGCCTGGAGAGGAAGTCGCCAAAGCCAAAGAGATTTTATTGAAAATCGGAACCAAGGCTCCAGTTGCTGTGGCCAAAATCATAGAATGTGTCAACGCCTATTTTGAGCCATTGGTAAATGGGATCGAGTATGAAATCAACGCATTCGGTGAAACTGCGAATACGGAAGATTTCAAAGAGGGAGCGGCTGCTTTTGTCGAAAAGCGCAAGGCGGAGTTTAAAGGAAGGTGAGGAACTACTTCATCCAACCCCAAAAGGGTTGGATGAAGTAGTTTGAACGCAAAAAAGCACAGAAATGTATTTTTTTTGATTAAACTTTTTTGTTTTGTCAATATTTTGATGTATTTTTGATATGTCTTATAATTCATAGGAGTTATTCCATAAATCAAGTCATTATGAAACTCATCCAA
>JAHDCE010000085.1:4779-10697 GCA_020630045.1 Saprospiraceae bacterium
GGAAATTCAGATAAAGTCTATGAAGTGGATTTGTGTGAAGTGGGCGGAAGTGGATATGTCGTGAATTTCCGATATGGAAAACGAGGTTCTGTTTTGAAAGATGGAACCAAGACGGCTTCTCCTGTGACAATGGAAAAGGCACAGACCATTTACGATAAGTTGGTCGAGTCCAAAAAGAAGAAGGGCTATATTGGTGAATCGGAAGAAAAGCCGGTTTTGACGGTTGAATTGCCGGATTTGTCAAATGTGTCGGATAGCCGTGTAAAAGCCATCCTTTCCCATCTTGAATTGGGCGTAAAGGACCCTGCGGCTCAAGCAAAGAAGAACTGGAACATCAAAAGGGTCATGTGGCGTGCCGGCGAATTACGTTTGGCGGAAGCCCTGCCGTTTTTGGTCGAGTTGTGTGACAAAGGGGATGACATGCACAAGTATTGTGCGATTTGGGCAATGGGTCGTTGTGGTACTTCCGAATCTTCAAGGCAGAAATTATCTGCTTTTTGGAAAAACAAGCACTCCAATTTAATTAAGAGAATCACCGCTGCCGCATTATTGGATTCGCTAGATGGTGAAGAAAGAAATAGCTATATCGACGAGTTATTGTCTCAAATCCCGACTGTATTCAGGGATCAATATCATGAAGGAAGCCAAGAGTCGTTTTCTTCGATTTTGAATGAGTTTTTGTTCAACAGGGATACAAAGAAATTTGGATTTTTGGCTCACATTTACTTGTTGTCATCAAGCAAGTCGCACTTTAAGGTCGGACTGGTTGAAGCTTTAAAAAAGCTGCCATTCAAACCTCCATATTTTAAAGTGATTCGATACATTTTTAAATTAGCGGAATATCGCGGAGATGGACAAATAGCAGGTTTGTTGGCCTATCGGTTTGAAAAGGAACGTCCTTATTACTCGAAAAGTAAATATTCTTCAGGTGTTTGGGCCGGTGGTAGATGGATTAGTAATGCACAAGCCGAACTTTCAAAATCCAACTCCAAATTGGCCTACTCCCAAGGAACCAAGTCATATTTCACTCGCAGGGTCATGCGGATGTTGAGTCGGGCCGGCGATGCCGGCGACGCCAACTATGTGGGCTTGGCCACGGGTATTTTGTTGTCGTATTCTATAGGGAACGACTACACTAGTTCTAGCAAGGATGTAAGATGGTCTTACAGTACCAAGACTCGTCGTTTCCATAAGAAAACGATGGATTTCGATTCTTACTCGGCCGCCTTACTAATGAATCATATTTTATATACCAACAGCCCTCGCTACGTATATGAAGGTAGTCGAAAAAGGTGGCGTTGTCAAAATGGATACAAACCGGGCATGCCAACACCTGAAGTAAGGGAGGAGGGATACCCCGAGCTCTGGGACAAAACGCCAAAGGCATATATTCACTTGTTAGCCGAATCGGATGTTGAACGTATACTTGAATTCGCTTTGAAAGGATTTCGTGCGAATGCCGCTTATGCCAGTATGAAGGAGCGGATAGGAAATGATTTGTTGGCGCGTTTTGTCAGGAAAGACCACAAGCCGACGGTTCTCTGGGGCTTGGAGTTGGCGAAAGAGAAATATGATCCGAATCACCCGGACCGTTCGTTGACATTGACAATGTTGGGGGCGAGATTGGATGAAGTCCGAGCATTGGCCCGAGAGTGGATTTCGGCCAATTATGACTATTTCTTTACCGATACCGATTTTGTAAAGTCGATGATGACTCATCGTTTTTCCGATATCCGAAATTGGGTGAAGGAAGACATGGCGACCATCGCTGAAAAATTGACACTGGATCAAAAACGCGTATTGGTCGCAAGGGTTATCTCTTATCTATTGGGGCTTTCGAGTAAAAAACGAAAACTGGAAAAAGAAAATGCAAAGGCAAAAGAACAGGCGGAAATGCTATTGGGGCATTATTCGGATGTATTGTCTAGTACAAGTATGGACGTTATTCTGGATTTAATCAATCATCCTTTGGATGAGAATAAAAAATTTGCCGGACAAATCCTGTTAAATCACCAAACGAAAGCGGAAGATATTCCATCAAGGGTTTTCACTAGATTGATACGTTCTCAAAAAGACTTTTTGCGAGCAGTGGGAATTGAATTATTCGGACGTTATCCCGATGCGACTTTACTTGCCAGGGAAGACGAATTGGTCAAGTTGGCGACATCCGCTTTACCTGATGTGCGTGAAGCCGTCCGACCGGTCATCAAACGATTGGCCGCAGGTTATGAAGAGTTCGCTGAGAAAATGGTGAATCGCTTTGTTCCTATTTTGCTTCGTAAAGAATCTTATGATGGAGTTCATCAGTCCGTTTATGAATTGTTGACCCAAGATTTGGAAAAGCATCTTCATGTGGTCGAAAGAGGCAAAATATTCAGATTGTTGAATTCTGAGTATACCAAAGCACAAGAGACGGCCGTCGTCTTGGTCGATCGATATGTTCCCGCCGATACATTGAGCGTACCCAATATCATTCGATTGGCCAACCATGAGATTTTGGCCGCTCGGGAAGTCGCTTGGAAAATGTTCCGCAATAATGTCCCGAGAATCAGGTACGAACGAGAAGAAGCCATTCGTTTGATGGACTCCGATTGGGATGATACAAGGGCCTTCGCTTTCGAATATTTTCGTTCTGAATACAAGGAAAATGATTGGACTCCTGAAATCTTAGTGGGTATTTGCGATAGTGTCAGACCTGATGTCCAGTCTTTCGGCCGAGAGTTGATTACTCGATTCTTTAAGGAAGAACATGGTGAAGAATATTTACTCAAACTGAGCCAGCATCCGACAGTGGAATTACAATTATTCGCCACGAATTATTTGGAACGTTTCGCCAAGGACGATTTGGACAAATTGAAAGCTCTGGAGTTCTTCTTCGTTTCTATTTTGTCCCGTGTGAATAAAGGGCGTGTCGCCAAGGACAGGGTGCTTGGTTTCTTGAAAGCGGAAGCCATGAAAACGCCTGAAGCCGCTGAAGTGGTCGCTCGTATTTTAGAAAGGTTTTCACTGACGGCAGCCATTGGAGACAAGGAAACTTGCCTGTTGATGATGCGAGACATTCATGCTAAATACCCTCATGTTGAATTGCCGATTTCCTTAGTGGAATAATTCCGGTGCCAAAGGTTCATTTCTCTTAATCCATAAACTGATTGTAGATGCTATTCAATTACAAATACGGCGGTTCGAGTTCCGTTACCGGAAATGCTTCTAAGACGGATATGTCTTTTGCTCCCGATACATTGCGTGAGCCTACATTTTTTGTCGGTGCGCTAGGGAAACACATTCCATTTAGGGAAGCGATTTCTGCATTGCATGATGTCGTGATTTCCGACTTGCGATTCAAGCCGAAGGATAAAACCGAATATTTGGAATGGGTGAAGTCTCAAGAAGAGATTTGGTTGTCCGAATATATCGGGGAGAAAATAGGTTCCAAGGAAAATATCGGAAAAAAAATAACCGAAGTAAAAGATGAACTCAAGGAGGTGAACGCCAAACGCCAGAAGGTCATGGGGCCTTTTAACAAGGCCAAGCGAGATTATTTCAATTATATATACAAGCGGGATTATGACGCTTGGTTCGTTTTGGATCCGGTGATTACCGTTCATCCGGATGAGATATTTTTTGAATGTTTTAGTCAGGACGAATCGACCTATGGGAAAATGGGGGCGAACTATAATGTCTTCAAAAAAATCAATGAATTCGAATGTGGTACGACGAATATCGATTATTCGGCTGCCCTGTATAACGAATTCCAAAAAATCAGAGAATACAAGGAAACCGAATTCAAAGTGGACCCAAGCGGTTTTGAAGTCGCTACCGAAGATGAAGATGTATATAAGGAAGTCAAAATCGACTTGCCGGAAAGTTGGGTCAGAGGCTTTCTTCAAGTCAGTTCGGCCATGACATTAGACGGAGTTTCCTTCGATTTGCATCCGATGGACATTTACAATATTTGTTCTTTCTTACGTCGATTCAAAGAAAAAACAGGGCCTCGTTCCATGCGATATATCTTAAAACCCGGAGAACCCGTCAGAGTGATATTGGAACCATGGAACCATGAAATAAAATGTCCGCGATCCATATATCAAGGAAGTGCTGAAAAAGAAGTGCGTGTATGGGGCCGTCGTCGGATTTTGATATTAGAACGTCTTCTTCCGATATCCAAAAAAATAACGGTAACATTGTTGGGTACCGGTTTGCCCTCTTTTTATGTAGCCGATTTGGGCGATATGAATTTCACCCTAGGATTGTCCGGGTGGACGGCCAATGATTGGTCGAGAGCAGGTAATTTTGACTTGATGGCTCCTAGGACGAATGTTGATGATTTGACCAAGAAAACCGTCTATGATGAGTTGAAAAAAACTTGGGTAGAAGACGTAGATACCTTAGCCAATAAATTAGGATTGGGGACGGATGTGGTAAGTGGAGCACTGTCTGCATATACACAAGCCGGTCGTGTCATATATGATATGGATTTGAAAAAATATCGAATCCGTGAATTGAGCAGGGAACCTTTACCGATGGATGCTCTCAGGTTTTCCAGCCCACAAGAAAAAGTAGCCAATAGATTGGTAGATAATGGTAAGGTGTCCGTTCGAGCGGAACAAAATGGAGGTGTTTTGAAATTATCGGGAACCGTCCAAGATCGCCATCGCACTTATCACCCGGAATTATGGATAGATGGTGATGATCGCATCGTTCGGGGAAAGTGTAGCTGTAATATGTATAATATGAATGAATTGCGTAAAGGTCCTTGTGAGCACTTACTGGCTTTACGTATCGCGTTTAATAAGCGGAATAGTCGGTTTTGATTGATTTTCAGTCGTTTGTATTTGTGTGTTTGCCGTAGGGCAAATAAAGGAAAACGGAAATAAAAATTATCACCAAAAAAATTAAAATTTGTACGCATAAAGTTGTTGTTTTTGACAAAATTGCGTATCTTTGATATATCAAAGGAACACCGCAAAAAGTTGCGGTTGAATTGAAAAAATGGTTTACCTTAGAGGTTGTTATTAAATGATAACCTCAAGTAGAAGAAATTTGGAAGGGCGGGGCAAAAGCTTGCAATTAGGTTGCTGTCATCGGCATCCGTGAACGATACCCTGCCATACACCACTAAGTAGGAATCTTTATGATGAGGAATTAAGGTATATACACCCTATTCTTCGATGAACGGTTCCGAACCGTGGGTTCAACATCAAAGAATAGGGTGTATATACCTTAATTCCTCTGGAGTTGATTCACTTAGTCCTGAGTATGTACGAAGCATCCGCCCTTCCTTTTTTTCTTCATTTCCATCCTTTTCAATCCTCATCTGAAATTCTGGAGTTAGCATCTTGCACTATTTACAGTGTAGAATACATTGTATGGAATGCTGTTATCGGCATTCATTAGGGATTACTTAGCTATTATTGAACCGCATCCAACCGGATTCCCGTGTCTGATAGACCGGCTCGAATCTGGCGTCCGGAGCCGGTCTATCAGAGTCGCACGAAGATTGCTGTCAGTTTTAGTTCTTGTCTTGGAACCATTAGAAAATGGTTCCGCTTAGAAGCTATTTGAGTTTAGGTTTTTATCATGTTATAGGTTGTTTTTTTGTTAGACGAAGCTCATTTTTGAGTGCATAGCCGAAGCTATGGGCGAAAAAATAGCTGAAGTATAACGAAAAAAAAGCCCTAACATATAGATACCTTAAATTCAAACAGCTTCTTAAATATTGAATCGTCGAAAGGCGATTTGTTGAAATATCGGACTCGTGTCCGATTTTGCCGAGCCTGTCAAAGGGCGGGCCGTGCATGTTCCCGTAGTTTTCAAGCCGCTATCACCAATTTCGGAGATTGCGGCTTTTTATATGTCTTTTTTTATTAGATGTTATCACGGAATTTTTTGTATGAAAGACAAATCGTTATTTTGGGAAT
>JAHDCE010000086.1:0-2157 GCA_020630045.1 Saprospiraceae bacterium
AAAAAAAGAGCACCACCCATTGGGTGACGCTCTTCGATTATAATGAATCATACCGTTGTCTCAGCAATTGTTTATTAGGGGCGGGGACTAGATACACAAACGACCGAAGAGTTGATTTCGCTTCCATGCCTTACTGAAAAAAGCTACTTTTGTCACAAATGGAAAATGAATGCGTATCAAATACGGAAATACCTGGTGGGGCAAAGAATGGCTTAAGGCTTTAGAATACATAGACTATTCCAACAGATTGCCAAGAGGAAGGAGTTATGCGAATCGAGGAATGGTGCATGAGATCACATTGAAAGACAATACTGTTTCCGCAACTGTGGAAGGGAGCCGCCCGACCCCATACAAAGTTACGTTATCTATTCCCGAATTCACCGCTGCCCAAAAAGCTAAAATTTTATACACGATTTCTGAGAATCCTGTTTTCTTGTCCAAGTTACTCAACAGAAGGCTTCCTCCTGAAATCAACAACGCCCTAAAAGAAGAGGGTATTCGTATCTTTCCTAGAAACTCGCAGGATGTAACAGGTAGTTGCTCCTGCCCGGATTGGGCAGTACCTTGTAAACACATGGCGGCCCTCATTTATATGATTGCCAATGAAATTGACAAAAACCCCTTCCTTGTATTCCAATTGCACGGATTCGATATTTTCAAAGCGATGGAAGCTATCGGTTACAGCGATACGGGAAAAGGGGAACTGCACATCACTCACTTAGATGAAATAACGACCGAAGCGCAATCCAACCTTTCTCCCTCTCAATGGAATAGTGACCAATTCGAATTACTTGATTTTTCAAGTATCCCCCAGTCGAAACAAAAAATACTAGAGTTACTCGAAGCCCGGCCAGTATTTCACCCGGCGGGAGATTTCAAGTCGTTTATCAAAAAGGCATACGGGACATTTGGAAAAAAAACCGCCAAACACCAATCTAACTATTCCGGACCCGTCCCTTCTATCGACCATATTGAAGATATCGAATTGATTCTGGATGGAGATAGCGATTTCTCGGAATGTATCTTTTGGGATTCTTCCGGAGAGGGCATCTTCTCTTTCAAGGACGATGAAGATTTTGTCAACTGGCTCAATCAAATTCCCTTCAGCGAATTCGAACGATTTCCCAATGGCCTAAAAAGTATATGGCTTTGCCATGTATTCGCAAAAAAATTAGTGATTGCAGGGGCTTGTATTCCACAGCTGATAAAAATTGACGCCGAACGTTATCGTATCCGTTGGATTCCTGCACAACTTATTGAGGAAGTAAAAAATACAACAACAACCATTTCTTCTTTAATATCAAAAAATATTCTGTTCTACAAACATCCTATAAACGGACTTCAAGAACCTATTCAAAAAGACTATACGATTGCGCTGGTTTCTTTTTTCCTCAATCATTATATTTTCTTGTATCATGGGCTGGATAATAACAAACTATCCTACCCCATCGCCGGCATGTTTTTCAACGGTCTCTCCGAATATTTCAATCTATTTGAAGAGAAAGAATATCCTGCTTCTATACAACTTTGGACCAACAGACTTTTTATTGGTTCAAAGTCCCTGACTCCTATTGCTTGTGTTACAGAATGTGAAGCAGGGTTTGAATTACATATTGAAATAGAAAACAGCAAAACTCAACCTGTACAAAACATTCCGCTTAATGAAATATTAAATGACCATGCTCATCAGGAAATCAGAACCCCAACACTTAGAGATCTTTCGTCGCTTATCGAATATTTTCCGGATTTAGGTTCTATTTTAAAATCAAAAGGAGAAGAACCATTATTTTACGACTACCCGGCATTTACCAAATTCCTTACACAAACATTGCCACAGTTAAAAATGATGGGAATGAAAATATTATTCCCTAAATCATTACAAAAAATATTGCGCCCCAAACTATCCATGTCTCTTCAATCCGAAGGAGAATCCAAATCCGGAAACTCCCTAATCGGATTAGAAAAAATGTTGCAATTCAACTGGCAAATCGCCCTAGGGAACCAAATGTTGTCTCCCCCTGAATTCCTTCATATGGTAAAGGATTATTCAGGCATTGTAAAGATTAAAGACCAGTATGCTTTTTTCGATGAATCGGAAGTCGAAAAACTCGTTTCACGCTTAAACAACCCTCCCAAACCCGGCAAGTTCGAACTCCT
>JAHDCE010000086.1:2167-10662 GCA_020630045.1 Saprospiraceae bacterium
ACTGAAGAATTTGAAGGATCAGACGTAGAAGTAGACGACACTACGAGGGAACTCATACAGGGCTTATTGGAAGTAAAGGACACTACCCTTCCCAAAGGAATAAAAGCTACCTTACGACCATATCAATTGCGTGGATTCGAATGGATGTACAAAAACTCGAAAGTGGGATTCGGCAGCCTTATCGCGGACGATATGGGACTGGGAAAAACACTGCAAGTCATTACTCTTTTATTGAAATTAAAAGAAGAAGGGGAACTTAAAAACAAAAAGGCTTTGGCAGTAGTCCCAACCACTTTATTAACGAATTGGAAAAAAGAAATCAAGAAATTCGCCCCTGCCTTAACCACTTATATTTATCATGGAACAAAGAGAGATTGGAAAAAAATAAATGAAGTTGATATTGTAATAACAACATATGGAATGTTGCGAAGCGAAGAGGAAAAATTCGCAAAGTCGGAATGGAAATTAATTACGATTGATGAAGCACAAAATATCAAAAACCCTAGCACGAAACAAACCAAATCTATCAAAAAAATAAAAGCGGAAATAAAGGTGGCGATGAGCGGAACACCAGTGGAGAACCGCCTGACCGAATACTGGAGTATTTTCGACTTCACCAACAAGGGGTATCTAGGAACCTTAAACCAATTTAAAGACAATTTTTCAAAACCAATAGAAGCGGAACGAGATAAAGAAAAACTACGTCGATTCCGTCAACTAACGGCACCGTTCATATTGAGAAGGGTCAAGACGGATAAAAACATTATCAAAGACCTTCCTGACAAAATCGAAAAGAATCAATATTGCCAACTTACGAAAGAGCAGGTCGCCATTTATCAAAACGTCATCAATACGACGATGGATCAGATTGAGAATGCAGATGGTATCCAACGCAGAGGTTTAGTATTGAAATTAATGACTGCTCTTAAACAAATATGTAACCATCCGACCCATTATTTGAAAGAAGGAACGCATGGCCCCGAAAAATCAGGTAAGGCGATGTTGTTGGTAGACTTACTTCGACAAATATTAGACAATAATGGGAAAGTTTTGATTTTCACCCAATATCGTGAAATGGGAGAACTCATCGTATCTATATTAAAGGATACTTTTGGATTGACCGCACCTTTTTTACACGGAGGCATTTCTAGAAAAAACAGGGATGAAATGGTAGAAACTTTCCAAAACCGACATTCCACAAGAATCATGTTGTTGTCTCTCAAAGCCGGAGGGACGGGTCTCAACCTCACGGCAGCCAATCATGTCATCCATTATGACTTGTGGTGGAACCCTGCCGTTGAAGCGCAAGCTACCGACCGGGCATATCGCATCGGCCAGAAAAACAATGTACTGGTTCATCGTTTTATCACCCAAGGAACATTTGAAGAAAAAATCGACAAATTGCTCCAAGGCAAAAAAGAGTTGGCCAACTTAACCGTCTCCAACGGTGAAAAATGGATTGGTGACTTAACGGACGGCGAATTAGCGGATTTGGTGAAGTTGGATTAGGAACATATATCTCCCACTTCATTTCGGGTATAAATACAAAAAAGAAGACCGCCCGGGATTCCCGGACAGTCTCCTTTTCTTACTACATAAAGGCTAATGTATTATTGATCTTCTTTGATAAATTTCATAAATACATCATCCATTGATTCGGAATTTATCCGGACAAAATACATGGCCGGCGGTAAATCAGACACATCAAGATCCAAACGCTTATCCGATGTTCCGGCATCAAATGCCATTTGTCGAACCAAACGTCCACGCGCATCCACAATTTGAATCAAGATATCTTCAGCTATCGGATTAGAAAACTCGATATGAACTTCGGATAGTGTCGGATTCGGATACAATACGACATCGCCTCTTGTTTCACAATCGCTTCTCAATGCGATTACGTCAGAATAAGTCACTGATGCATCGAAATCGATTTGCTTCAGTCGATAGAAGGCTACATCGTAAGGATTTCCGTCTACGAATTCATATTCTTTGACTTCGGCTACAGTTCCGTGTCCTTTAACCGTTCCTATATCTTCCCAAGTCCTGCCATCACGGCTTTTTTGGACCACGAATCGATCATTGTTCGTTTCGGTAGCTGTCGCCCAATTCAAGTAAGCGCGACATCCTTTCATCCAAACATCGAAATACAACCATTCTACATCAAGATATTCTCGTGGCACTAGTTTCAATCCGGCATCAATAGTCACATCGAACGATCCTTCTCCTAGTGTAATCACTCCTGTGCGGCCTGACGTCAAATCCACATCGCTATCCGTTTCATCGCTACCGGTATCTTTTTGTGTAAAGGAAGATCCGGTAGGCAACGTTTTGAATTCCAAGTAATAATTACCCGCCGGCAACTGATCGAATAAATAATATCCGTTGCCGTCCGTAATTGCTGTTGCAAGGGCATTACCCGTAGCATTATCATACAGGTAAACCGTCACTCCTGGCACACCCAGTTCTCCCGGGTCTTGTTGTCCGTTCTGATCGACATCCGCCCAAACAAAGTTGGAGATACTTCCAACCGGAGGAGTATAGATACCGATATCGGAAGTCGGATCAAACTGAGCGGCGGCCAAGACAATATCCGCGGTTGTTCCCGTAGCCAAATTAACATCGTTATCAATATGGTCGGCCACTACATTGTGCTTTGTAAACTGTGCTCCTAACGGCAATGTAGCCGCTCCTACACGATAGGTACCGGGAGCCAAGTTTCCAAACCAATAATATCCATTCGCGTCTGTGATAGCGGAAGACAATAAGGTTCCGGCAACATCATAAAGCAATACCGTCACACCACAAACGGGAAGTTCCCCGGCATCTTGTTCTCCGTCATGATCGGTATCATACCAAACATAATTCCCAAGAGCTGCCTTGGTGGAAACCAGTCCAGCATCTATATCGTCCAAATCCGTCGCATCCGGTAAAAGGATGACTTCAGATATTCCGCTTGACGGATCAGCATCACTACCGGTTCCATCTCCGACAGTCTTGGTCGTAAAGGAAAGTCCGGCCGGAAGGCCGTCAAAACCTACTTTGTATCTGCCTTGCGGCAAATTTTCAAATATATACAGTCCATTTTGATTGGTTACGGTAGTCATAATAGGCGACCCGTCAATGGCATATAATGTAACTGTTACGCCTTCCACTCCCGGCTCGTCCATATCTTGAATACCATCAGAATCGATATCCAACCATACGAAATCACCCAAAGAAGAATTCGCGGAAGCGTTGTAAATACCCATATCCAGCGTCAACAAATCATCGCCTTCTCGTAATGAAATAGCGGCTGTTCGTCCCGTCACGCCATCAGCGTCACTATCCAAGGCATCATCCGTTCCTTGATCTTTCGCTACGACGACATAGCCTGTCGGCAAATCCGTCAAATCGAATTCAACCATATAACTTCCTCCCGGTAAACCGGTGAAAATATAATCGCCAAGAGAATTGGTCGTCACTGTATAATTTTGTACGCCTACTGTAACGGGATCTTGATCATAACCAGTGCCTGACCCTAGGAGCAGCGTCACATCTATTCCCACCACACCTAATTCACCGGCATCTTGGATACCGTTATTGTTATTATCATAAAAAACTCTGTCTCCCAAAGTCGCCGATCCGGCAGGAGAGTTGTCAGGAATCAATCCGGCATCAAGTGTCAAATCCGAACCACCGGCCAACAATGTGACCTGAGCAGTTTCGTTATCATCAGGGTCTGCGGCATTTTGATTCATCAACGCACCTACCATGTACCCCGAAGGAATATTCTCAAATCGTACCGAATAGTCGGCAGGATCCAAATTGACAAATAGATAGTAGCCGGACATATCAGTAATGGTTCTATCAACTTCCGAACCTGCATTATCCAACAAAACGACGGTTACTCCGGGAACACCCAGTTCGGCAGCATCTTGAATACCGTCCTTGTCATTGTCGTACCAAACATAATCTCCCAATTTCGCAGTCGTCGATTCTGTAGTGGTATTGTCATACACACCGGCATCGACCATATGCTGATGTTGATTCGCTATCACTTTGAAAACATCCGTTGTTCCGGTAGCGATATCAGCATCACTGTCCGCTTCTTCCTGAGATCCGGCATCTTTGCTTGTAAACACATAATTAGTAGGTAAACTAGCAGCGACAAATCGTACATAGTAATTACCCGGCGTCAAATTTCCGAAGTGATAAACGCCATATTCATCCGTTTCGGTAGTTGCCACTAAAGTCGACCCGTCCGAACCTAATAACTCTACTTTTATTTCTGGAACGCCCGCTTCGCCGGCATCTTGAATACCATCTTGGTCAGCATCAAAGAAGACCTTATCACCGAGGCTACCAACACTTGAAGAAGCCTTTACGATTCCAGCATCTATATGCAGGATATCATCTCCATAATTTACGGATACCGCACTGGTTCGTCCTTGGTAAGCAACTGCGGATGCTGCTGCTAATACATCACTATCCAGATTGTCGTCGCCTCCTTGGTCAGCATTCACAAAAGCATAACCGGCAGGCAATGAAAACCCAACCGTATAAACACCCGGTGTCAGTGACTTGAACTTATAGTAGCCTTCATTATTCGTAGCTGTAGCCGCTACCTGATTGCCCAAAGCATCAAACAACGTAACCGTCACACCAGCCACTCCCGGCTCGGAAGCTCCTTGTATGTGATTTCCATCTCCATCCAACCAGACCCGGTCACCCAGCTCTGCGGTATTTCTGTTGACATCATAAATGATACCTGCATCGGCATCCAAATAATTGTCTCCGGAAGCCAAGGTAATATCAGCGGTCCGTCCCGTCATCGGGTCGGGATCACTATCCGTTCCTTCACTTCCCGTATTATCCATTTTTGTAAATGTATAATTAATCGGCAACGTGAATTCGACGGAATAATCACCGGGCTTTAAGTTTTCGAATAAGTAGTATCCATATGCATCGGTTCTCATAGAAGCGACCAATGCGCCGGCATTATCATACAACATAACCGTAACGCCGGATACTCCGACTTCCGTAGCGTCTTGTTCGCCATCTTTATCGTCATCCAACCATACTCTATTTCCTAAAGATGCCGCGGCTTCCCATCTGATTCTATAAATGGCAGGTGTTGGATCTCTTTTTTCTGCATTGTCAATTGATACATAATTGAAAGAAATCAATGTAGGAGCTACAGAGCCTGTAAACTCTACAAACAATCTACTAGGGATATAACTTTCAATTACATCTCCGACCATCAATACTTCATCAGGTGTCTGAGTACCGTCACCGTTTTGATCATACCAAAGCGTATGTCCGGCCATTGCGGAAAGATCAGTGATTTCAAAATCATCACCCGTACCTTTCACTCCATCTTCCGGATCGGTTCCGCTAATCGGATTCAAACCATTTACGGCGATTAAATTGTGGCTTGCATTCTGAATAGGTTGTGGTATGGTATGGGAATAATTGTCAGAATCGGGTAATTGTTCGATTCCGAAATCCTGATTGACAACATCGACACTTGCAGTCATCAATGAGATGGCTCCTAAGTCAACTGTTTTTCCGCTTCCATTCATGTTTTCACCCGTATTCAACCAATTTGCCGGAAGGCTAGGAGAAGGAGCGGCGGAGCCTACGGTAACCAGATCGGTAGAAAGCACCAACTTATAGGCGGTAAACGATTCCGCAGGGAAGCTGAAAAGTCCATCCGGTGCAATCGTATTCACGTCCAATACCAAACCGGTTACGCCGTCTACCAAATAAACGTAGAGCCCCGAACCATCAGCATTGGTGGTCGTTTCTCCTAGGAGGGGATCGTATGTTACGGTGGTTCCAGTATGGTCATTCCAAACCTTACCGCTGATTTCAATACAGTTTTCAACGGTCACATCCACTGTCGTAAATGATTTACAACCGGTAGCCGTATTCGTCACTTCAACGGTATAAGTCCTAGTACCGATAGGGAAACCCATCGCCGTAGGATCTTGGATTGTCGGATTATCCAAACCGAAGGCCGGTGACCAAAAATATGAGTATGAACCAGCTCCGGTTACAGTTAAATCCAGTAAACTGCCCACTCCTGAACAAGTCGTCACATCAGCGATACTCAAAACAGGTGCAGGATCAGGAATGACTCCGACCGTAGTCGTTGTCGTAGCAGAACATCCGGCACCATTGATTACCGTTAATGTATAAGTCATATTGGAAGCACCTACACAAGCCGTAGGATTTGAAGAACGATAATCATCCAATCCTGTTATCGGGCTCCAGTAATAGTCCAGACCGGGTTCGGCGTTCACTCCTATCTCCACACAAGCATTTTGGCAAACGACCTGGCTTTCTAAAGTAGGAGCAGTGACTTCATTCACCTGAACGATGACATCGTCTGTCATTACACAAGTTCCGTCCGTATGGCTGACCGTGTAAGTAAACGAACCTGCCGTAGTCCCTGTAAATGTCGGCGTCGCACATGTCGTACAACTCAAATCCGTAGCCGGACTCCAAGTAACCGAAGCAGAATTAGAAGCATCTCCCAAGGTAACGGAAGCCCCTAAACAAAGGACTTTATCTTTACCTGCATCTGGTTCAGGGATTGGAGTAATCGTTATATCATCAGTATTTTTACATCCGTTGGCATCTATAATTTCCAACGTATAGGTAACTGCATTATTCGTGAATGAAGATGGATTTTGTACACTCGGATAATCCAAATCATTGGTCGGTGTCCAAGCATAAGAAACCATTCCAGCCGGTGCATTTGTCCCGATACTTATACTTCCATCCGTTTTACAAAAATCAAGGTCGGCTCCTAGGTCCAACGGTGTGGGAGAAAGCACAGTGACAAGCACATCATCACTATGTGTAAATGTGCAATCTCCTACATACTCGACCGTCAAAATATAAGTTGTCGTGCTACTGGGATTAGCAATAGGCTGTGGACAATCAGTACAACTTAAACCATCAACAGGTAACCAAGAATAGGTTAAGCCGGGAACTCTAGGCTCACCGATTCGAACCCCTGCCGCATCTCCTTGACAGAGTGAAACATCCGGCCCGGGCAATGCGGTCGGATTACCTGTCGCAAGGAACACCTCCATCGTATCGGCTTTCATACATCCGGAAACAGGGTCCGTAACGGTTAGCCTGAATTCCAAGCCATCCGTAGCTACCAAAACTTCAGGTTGAGAATCTGTATGCCCTGTACTATTTTGCCAAGGAGACAACTGAGGTTCCCAATGGTAATCCCATATTCCACCGCTAGGGTCGGGAGTTCCCAATTGAATGATGGCATTATTACAAACCGTATAATCAGGTCCGGCGTCCGCTTCGACATTCCTCACCTCTACAAGGGCGGTGTCTAAATAGACACACCCCGTGACGGTGTTTGTCACCGTTACGTGATACTCCGTAGAAGATGTAGGAGATACAGATGGGTTTGCACAATTAATACAGGAAACAGTTCCATCGTCAGTCCATAAATAGGAATATAGTGAAACATCCATACTACCTATACCATAAACCGTTTCACCCGGACAAATTATCGAGTCTTTCGCTTCGAATACCGGTATCGCATCAATATTGTTTTTAACAGTCACTGATTCGGAACAGGTCACCGCAGGGTCTACACCATTCGAATACGATACTGAATAGGTGTGTTCCAGATTGTCAATCACTTCTACCGTTGTACCGGTACAACTTGAAAGCCCCTCACAAGGAGACCATGTGTAAGTTCCATTCCCGTAAAGGGAAGACACTGACAATGTCATTTTATTACATTGGTCATTGACCATGATTTCAAGGCAAGGGCCACCGGCTAGACAGTCTTCCACCTCCACTTCGTCCGTACAAGAATGTCCCATGAATGTAGTGGTGACTTGATATACGGTAGTACCTCCACCTCCTGTCGCGGAAACGGTTGTTTCCCTAGTATTCGTAGGGCCTAATATTGTTCCGGGACCTGAAAGGACTTCCCAAAAATAAGTTTCATTAATATTCGGAGTACGTTCGGGGATACCGACAATCCTAGGACCACAACCATCCAGGCCGGCCATTCCTGCGGGCCAGTCATCCAATCCGGCATCCATGATATAAACGACGACTTCGTCTACAAATACACAACCGTCTTTTTCTGCGGTTACATAGTATGTCATCGGATTTTCTTCGGGGAATGCCGTTCCGTCCAAATATTGGGGCTGGGCGATATTCGGATTCGAAAGGTTAGTAGACGGGGACCATGAATACGTAAATCCTGTAACGGCTGGTATTCCTAACGTTGTACCCTCATCGTAGTAACAAATCACCTGATCGGCTCCGGCAAAATTTGGCCCAGGATTACTGACGACATTTACGGTAACGTTGTCGGTTAACACACACGTCCCCCCTCCTGAAAGCGGAATGGTCATTTCTACCGTATAGGTTTCCGTAGCGGACGGGCTCGCAAGAGGTTCGGCACAAGTCGTACAACTCAACCCTCCTACAGGAGTCCAAGAATATGTAATTCCGCTACT
>JAHDCE010000087.1:0-1674 GCA_020630045.1 Saprospiraceae bacterium
CAAGTCTATCGTCTAGGGTAGTAAATTGGTTAGGACTCCCTTCATTGGAGGAATAAATCCAAGTCCTTTTTTCGTCATCAAAATATGAATTAGAAATCGTCAATTCTTCTAGCCAGGTGAGTTCGAAGAGTTCGTCGGGTAGTTGGGTGAGGCCGCAGTGTCCTAGATCTAGGGTTTTGCTTTTTGTGGCTTTGCATTCGGCTATTTTTTGAAGTGCTAGTCGGCTCATTTATTCGGAGGTGTGGTATTCTTTCAATGCCTCCAAGTTACAAAAATCGGGAATATTCCGAAAACGGTTATTCTGGTTTTCCTAGGAATTCGATGCCTTTATATTTGTATATCAACTCGTAGGCATCGGTGTTTGATTTTCGGAAGAAAATATAATCTTGGTCGTCGGGGTATTGGAAAAAGGTGCTGTCGTTTTCTGCTTGCAGGAGGGTTTCTTTTTCTCCTTCTAGGTAGAGGGCGAGTCGGTCGTCTTCTAGGCGGATATCGAATTCCATATTATTGAATTCGGTGAGTCGGTATTTGCCAATGTATTGTTCCAATATTACTTTTTCTAGGGTGATGGCTTTCCTTTCTATTTTTTGGGGTAGTTCGTAGGGTTCGTCGTTCATGATGCTATGGACGGTTTCGAGTATGTCGCCGAAGGGGATTTCATCGTAATTGGAAAATAGTATGAGGGTGTAATCTCCTTGTGTGGAATAGGAGGCGTGGGACATGATTCCGTCTCCGCCACCCGACCAGCCGATGGTGCCGCTTTTCTTTTTCATTTGGGAATAGTAGGGTTCTTTTTTGATGTGGCGGATGAATTTTTGTAAGTCTATCAGGGTGGAGTACATCTTGGTTTGGTTCTTGTCGCCGGGCAATACATTGGGCAACATGACGATTTCTCCATCGTCGTTTTCGTGGTTTTTTACGGGGTCTTTGTGGTTGTCTCTGTCCCAGTGGAAATGGGCGCCGGTGTCGTTCATGCCCAAGGGGGACATTATGGTTTTGCCGGCATATCGGACGAAGGGTTGCCGGGTTTGTTCTGATATGATATAATACAATAATTGGTAGCCCAGGTTGGAATAGGTGGTATCGGTTCCGGGGTCGAACAGGCGTTTTTCTTTTTTAATGAGTTCTACTAATTCGGCGGGTGGTATGTCTATCAGGTTTTCGGGTTCGTCGGTCAGTTCTCTCCCATACCCGGAGGAGTTGTCGACCAGATGGCGGATGGTGATCCGGTCGCCGTCGGGAAAGTCTTTGAGGTATTTTTCTATTTTATCATCGCGGTTGATCCGTCCTTCTTTTTCCATATCAATGACGCAAACTTTGCCCATCAGTTTGGATATGGAGTGGATGTCGAATTGCATTTCTTTTCGAACGTGGAGGGTGTGGTTTTTATCCTCTTGCATGTTGTATGCTTCATGTAGGATATTCTCGCCGTCTTTTTCCAAGAGTACGGCTCCGTTGAATTTTTGTATGCTTGCTAGCTTCTGGAAGTATTCGTCTAGCTTGTGGGTGAGTTTTGGGTTGGTGTCCTCGGTGGTTTCTTGTTGCCCGGGTTGTGTGCAGGCAACTAGGGTGAGGAGGATGGCTGTTGTTATGGTTGTTTTTTTCATGTTTTTCTTTTATCCCATCCCTTACGGAATGGGTTGTGTTATGGCGTCCCTTCGGGACTTTTTATTC
>JAHDCE010000087.1:1774-10521 GCA_020630045.1 Saprospiraceae bacterium
TCCCATCCCTTACGGAATGGGTTGTGTTATGGCGTCCCTTCGGGACTTTTTATTCCATCCCTGTGAGGATGGGTTTTGATGTGTCGCTCTCCCATCCCTCGCGGAATGGGGTGTGTTATGGCGTCCCTTCGGGACTTTTTATCCCATCCCTGTGGGGATGGGTTTTGATGTGTCGTCCCTTTGGGACTTTTGGGGGGAGGTGTTGTTAATTGGAATATATTTAGATTATAGATTCTCGATTGGTTGATATTTTGTAATGGCCGGATTTCATTAATTTTTCGGCGATTTCGGTTCTTCCGGCTGCACCATTTTCTAAGATGTAATTTAATTCTTTTCGGGTTAATAGTGCGATGCTGATGAGTGAAACTTCTTCAATGCTCAATTTGATCGTATCTGATACTTCTTGGGTTTTGAGTCCTAATAATACACCGACTCCTTCATTTTCATCTAAGAATTGCTCGGGCAGTCCGCTTCCATTTACGGATGATGAAATATATGTATAATCTTTTAAAATGTATGATATATTAGGGTTTGATGCTGCCATACTACTTACCTGTAAAATGATTTTTAATTCCCATGAATTGATTATTTCTTGAATGTTTTCGTATTTGTTTTCTGTAATGCCATAAAGTTCTATCCCGATTCCATTGTAGGGCTGGTTCTTGGCGGTGGTATCGTAGTCGTCATAGGGGTCGCTTAAACCGTCAGTGG
Source organism: Saprospiraceae bacterium (assembly GCA_020630045.1). Taxonomy (GTDB): domain Bacteria; phylum Bacteroidota; class Bacteroidia; order Chitinophagales; family Saprospiraceae; genus JAHDCE01. Next base: position 2,486 of record JAHDCE010000087.1, read on the forward strand.
CAATTATGGTTCCTTCATTCATCTTTATGCCAATATGCGCTTGTCTTAGAGAGGGCCATCTTGGCCCTCCCATAAAAGATGGATTGATCAAATTCCCCACTACATCGGAAAATAGTTCTCCTATACTTTTCCAGTAATTTTCTCTTTCTTCACATGATGCTTTAAAATGTTCTTGGTAATTCATTGAGTTGATTTTAAGTACCTGGACAAAAATACCCGAAAAGCATATTCCCTGATTATTTATTGTCGGGTATTTATTTTAAATGAAATCTTATTCTTTTGAAGAGACGCTTTTCGCCTTGAGGAAATTTTTCTCTACCGTGTAAAGTTAAATCATTTCTGAATAGGATTAAATCGCCGGGTTCTAATTTCATGTTAACCTTGTATTTTTCAAATAATTCTCCTAGGGCGTCAAGGTGGTCAATTTCATGATTTTTTAAATTTGAAAATGACTGCATCAGTACACGGTCAAAACGAATTTTGTATTCTCCTTTTTCATAAGTAATAATACTTCCTTGTTGATGCCTAAAGTGCCATTTCTTGTCCAATAATCCTTCTAATTGGAGCGGATTCATTTCTTGTAAAATTGTTTTCAAAAAAGCAAATGTGCTCTCTCCTCCTTGCTCCGAATTATTCACACATAACAGGCCCAAACCATCGGGTATTTTCTCAAAATCGCTACAATCGGTATGCAGTGGCAAAGAGAGGTTAGAATTGGCTAGTGATTTGAATGCTTCCGCTTTCTTATTCACCTTTACATCAAAAACACCCGTACCGTTATTGTTCCGTAACTCATGTACGGGTGTTCCTATAACTTGAATGAATTTTTCATAATTCAAATCTTCACAAGGAAAGTTTTTGATGCGTAGAATATTGATTCCCTTTTCTAAATGAAAAGAAATCTCCTTGGCATCCAAGCCTTGATGATAATCATATTCAATTACCCAGTCCGGGACCATTTTCTATATAAATACTGAGTAATCCATTTGTTCCGAATTTAGGAAAATCTTTAATCATCCTTGATGAATCATCTATCCCGCCCCAGCCATGTTCGTCAGGACTGACTTTTACATAATGACTCAAATATATTTTGATATTTTCTTTGTCTACGATTAATTCGGTGTACATGGAGACGCCGATTTTTTCATGCAATTTTTCGATGAGTTCTTTGATTGACGCTTGTTCCTCTATTTCAATATCAACTACTTGAGAGACCATTTTCCCTGACTCATCTTCTAACCAATATTCTATTTGCATTTCTAATTATTATGCTAGCACTTCTACAATGTGATTCCAACCCATTTCTTTCGCATAATCCAAGGCAGTTTTACCGGAATTGGATTTGGTATTTTTGTCGGCACCTAATTCCAACATGATTCGGGTACTCGTCAAATTTCCTGCGATGGCTTCGTTGTGTAGGAATGTATGTCCAATGCCATCTGTTTTTTGTAATTCATCAGGATTGGTCTTAAAAAATTCCCGAACCTGATCGGCCATGTTTTTGCTCATGGGATGTTCGAGCAGGTTCTCCGGATGTTCTTTTTGTTGATATACCAATAACACTTCGTCCGGGTTTCCGAAATCCAAACCCCAAGCATTGTCGTGGTCTTCCCGTTGTGCGTCATTCATTTGTGAACGCATGGCTTGAATGGTAAATCCGCCATAAACTTCTCCTTGGATGCACATCAGCCAATCGCCGATTTCGTTGATTTTACGCTTGACCGTATCTCCCTTTTTGACATTGGTCAATTGATTGGGGACATTCACCAATTCTCCGTAGATGAACTCGCCGTCGAAATTGATGTTGTTAATCCACATGTGTTCGAATATGGGTTCTTCGTGTCCTTTCATTTTTTGTCCGAAAGGAATTTTGACCATGGCGAAATTGTGAGCGGGAATAATGCGTTTGTATTCCCAATACAATTCCCTCCAAAAGTATTTGAAGTTATTTTGGGCTTCTTCATTCGCCCGCTTCAACATTTCGTTTTGTTCTGCATAAAAAACAACGACTTCTTCATCTTTTCCGTCATTGTTGTTTCCTCCGAAAATCTTTTTAAAAATTCCCATTTCTATTTTTTAAGTGATTCAATGAAAATGATGTGTCTCCCAATTGTGGTCTTCAATGTCCTTTGGCGTTACTTGTGAATATGCATATTCTTTTTCAATAGTAACGTTTATCCTTTTTCGTCCTTCATGGATTTCTTCTTTTTTATCCAATACTTTTTCTTTAAAAAAATGTTTTTCACCGGAATAATATTGACGATCGAAAATGGTGATTCTAATGATTTCCTCAGTACCGTTTATCGAATCATATTTGGTACTCGAATTGTACTTTCCGGCTTTCATTCCGGGCATGGAAATGCAACTTATCTTCTTTACTAAAACGCCATTTTCATATTCGAATTTGATGACTCCATGACTTCCGAACCGCTCCATCCAAATTTCGTCTATCGCTCCTTTTTCATTGTAACTTAAAAACCAATATTCTTTCCTGAATCGCCCCTTTCTCAAAAAACGGACGGATTCTATTTGCATCAATTTATCGTTTTCCCAAGACAAATTAATGTGGTGAAAAGATTCCATTTCCCGTCGATCAATTCCACCTTTAAGATACGAATTAAAAAACTTAATGTTATCGATTTTGCCACCTTTATCATAAAAGAAATAAAATTCTTTTTGTCCGTTGGAATCTCGGTAATCTGTCCGTTCAAACATCAAGTCACCGGCATCATTGAATTGCCGGGTAATGATCACCGGATTATCGTATGGATCACCTGTTATGGTTTCAATGACCACTCCGTCTCTTTTGTATTCAAAAGTATGTTCGGCATCCCATTCGTTTGTAAGGAAGTCATGTTCACGTTTGCAGGATAATTCATATACTATCCTGCCCTCTTCATCATATTTCTTTTCACGGATTTTGCTTTTTATTCCATTTCCTACTAGGGCATAGGTAGTAATGGATTCCAATCCTTTTTGAAGTTTGAACTTTTCTAATTCGACAAAAGAAAATATTTCGAAAGTGAAAAATATTTCAGCTATTTCTTTATTCCAAATATTCATGATTCGGGTTTTCCCAGATTAACAAATCATCTAAACGGTCGATTCCGATGTTGGCTTTCATATTGATTTCGATCAGCCTTTTTCCGAATTCATGCAAAACGATTTCTGCATTTTGAACGGCTGATTTCAGTGCGTTCAATTCCAATATCAATTTCAAATGCCTAGGAGCGGGGTCGAAGGTTTCGTCATGTTCCTTTACGGAAAAATCCATTTCTAATCGACCATCTGAAAAAGTCAATATGGGATCGGGATGTCCTTCATAATATGACAGTTTTCCTTCCGATAGTTTTTTCCAATAATGGATGTCGCCCAAATCACCGCAACACTGGGGGAAATATTCATCTATTCCGTCGATTCGGAGAATATAACCACCAAATAAACAAGAGACCATTTCCCTTTCGTATTTGCCATTTCTGAAATCCTCGGTGTGGTCTTGTACGATCTTTATCAAATTGGGATCAGTAATCAAATGAGGTTCGTACAAAGCGCTCCATTTCAAATACGGAACCAATTCGTCCTTGAATCCGGCTTTCTTGAAGGAGGCTTGGTGATATTCGTACCAAATATCCGGGTAATCCCAAACCGGATAAACCTTGGGTTGTTCAAGTCCTTGATTGCAATATCCCAACTCGATGATGGGAACCAATTCAATTTTCATCGCCTTGGTTTATTTGACGTCCCATATACTTTTTTCTAGCTGCTTTCATATCCATTTTTTAATCGTGGATTTCCCAAGCGATATCGAATAGTTGCGAAATGGATTTCATGACGATTTCACGTTCCGGACATCCCTTTGGCACATGAAACCCCACCTCTTCCGACGTAGTCCATCCTTTGCGGAATTTAAGCACCCGCCCCAAAGTAATCATATAGTCCATGCGGCGGATTTTTGCAGTAGGCTGCGTTGTGAAAATCCTTGCGTAGCTAGGCTATGCGCGGTTTTCACGCCTTGCATACCACAAAAATCCACTCGCCTGTTTCTATACATTACTTTTGACCAAGTACTTAAGCGACGCGAAAACCAATGTTTTGGCATCGGCTCCGGATGCTCCGTCTTCCATTTCCCACGACCACCAGACACTATCCGTCGCCCCGACCATAATCAGATTGTCCTCCATCCAAACATGATTGAGAATGAGGTGCAATGGTAAATTATCTTTTTTCAAATGTAGTGGTGATTTGTTTCCCTTCCGGGAAATTGTACTTCAATATATATTTGCCGGAAGGCAGTCCTGTTATATCAATATTACCCTTCCAGGAATGGTTCCCTTTTTCCAATACCAATCTTCCTTGAAAATCGAAAATCCGGATTAAACCCGACATTTCGTCATCACTCGTTATTTCAATATGTAATATTTCATGAGCGGGATTGGGAAAGACTGATATATCATTTCCCGGAAGGGAAGACAAGCGGCTGCCGGCCGCAGGTGCGGTATAAGAAAATATGGGCGAATATTGTGACCAAACATCACCGACACAACTCGTTCTTACTCGAATTTCATAAGTGGAACCGGGATTGAAAAAATTGATTCTTTTAAAATTATTTCCCGGGGTGGTTCCCGAAACGCTCCAAGCACTCCCTCCTACTTCGCGGTATCTGATTTGATACTTATTAAAGTCAGGGGCGGCATCCCATTCTATCTTGGTGTCACCATTGGAATATTGTGAGAATGCGATGTTTGTCGGATAATCACAAGTGCTTAGGAAGTAGCGTTGCAAAGTGGAATATTCGGACCATATTCCATTCGCGCAAAGCGTCCTGACACGATATTCGTAAAGGCTACCGGAAGTAAGCCCTGAAATGGTTTTGGAATTCGTCAATGTGCCATAAAGTTGCCATTCGGTTTCTCCTTTCAATCTGTGGCGGACTTGGTATTTGGTCGCTCCCGGAACGGCGTCCCATGAAATGGAAACCCGATCCTGTGCCGGCACATCGGCGGTTACATTGGTGGGAATATCCTCACAAACCGCCGGAGCCGCGAAGGGGTTCCAAAAGTTCCCAGTCATGGCGAATAATGAAATACATCTCAAAGTATTGCCGAAGTACCAAGGCGGTGAATCTTGCACTGCCACTGTTTCCGCATACATTTGATCCATGAGGGTTTGGTGTGAAGCATCGGAGCCCATCACTCCTAGGGCGAAAGTCGAAATAAACGTAGGAGCGTGATAAGAACCGGTTCCACCACTTTGAGCCACCGGACCGGCGATTTGATTCGCTCCCACTCCTTGTACATAGTCGGTCATTTTATCACAGATGGCCTTGGCGTCCGCCGCATCGAACCAAGCGATATCGGTCAACATCCGCCAAGGATTCCTGCAAGCGTCCCAGCCGTATTCGTTGGGACCGTTGCAGGTATTGGGCGTTCCGTTATGGTCGGACCAATTGCTGACCAATCCGGTGGTGGGATGGACATTGTTGTTGAGTAATGTATAGGAAGCGGCTACGCAATTGTTCCAAAACGTCATATCACCCGTAAATTCACCAAAAAGCCGGAAATATGCCGGTGGCTGATAACTGGGATTGCGGCAGTCGTTCCAGAATCCCCACTGGTCTCCGTTGTTGAGTTGGTAAGTACCGTTATTGGCGGCAGGCTGGATTTCATAATTCCGAATGGCGGTGATGAGCGACTGTGCATCCGCCGCATAATCATGGGGGCTAGCGCTTCCCGGCCATTGGTGGTTGGCGACGAGTAAACCCAGGGCGGCATCGACTTCGGCGTCGGCGGCTCCGCCTGTTCCGCTTGCTCCACCGCAACCGTTGATTTTCCAATTCATGACACCGTTGCCATTCATATTGTCTTTGTAGTATTGCCATAGTCCGTCGAATAGGTCTTTGTCGGCGGCGTATGCCGCCAGTATCATTCCGTAGGCGATTCCTTCTGAAACGGTTTCCGCCGGATTGTCATATTTTACGCGGTATTTGCCCGTTCCGCAGGCTTCTACATAATTAGATTTCCAAGTATTGTATGCATTGGCGGCATCTTGCGAAGTACCGTATGTTCCGCCGGAAGGCAGATTGCCGGGAGTAAGGACGGCTCCTTGGTATTCGGTATTCGACCCGAAGGGAATGGTCGGGTTTGTCGGGGTATTGATTTGTGCGTTAATCGTGGTTGCAATTCCTAGGAAGAAAAGGAGGAGGAGGATGAAATCTATTTTCATGTGTTATAATTTTAGCGATGTATCCAATTAAACGGATACATCGCTAAAATAAATATTCTTCTCAGGAATTATGAAAGAGCGGGAATGGATTCTTTTATTTTTCCGACCCTTCCGGGAAAATGATATCTCCTTGTTTGAAGGAAATGGGTTTGGCTTTAGAACTTGAGCGCTTCTTTAAAGTTTACCATCGGTCTTTCGTAAAATTCTTTTTTCAATAAGTTTCCAGTTCATCGTTACCATCTTTTTATTGTCGGCTTTTCTATATGTGCTACTGGTTTTCTTTACTTCCAGTAGAGTTTTCTTATCAATATAATATCTGCTCTCCGTTCGGTATAAATAACCATTCGCTAAGTCGATGGATTCGAACACATAGCAATCGAAGGAAGAGTTATCATATTCAAGTTCCTTTTCTCCTATAAAATATATTTGATGGTAGGTGGGTGCATAATCTTCAAAGTTTTGGATGGTGTTCTTCCGGAGCGGATTTCCGTTCATGTAGAGGATAGTATCGCGGGGATTCAGGGAGTAGAAAGTTACCTTTTCACGTGCATCCAAGTCGTTATAAAAAATGGTGTCATTTTCCAATTCCATTTGAAACCGATAGCTTTCAACCAGCTCGAAAGAATCACGTTCTCCTTGCCAATAAACTTCTTTCACTACATGATTCGGTTTCTGGACGAATATCGTTTTGAAGGAATAAAAAACAGAATCTCCCCTTCGTTCGTATATGTTTGAATTCTCTTCGGAAAACCATCCTGAATCCGGTTCATGGACAATTCCTGATTCGGCAAAAACCAAGGACTCGTTCTGTTGATAGATATTTCTATTTATACCACAACTAGAGAAAAATATTATCCATACAAATATGGATATAAAAACTAGAGGTCCATTCAATTTTTCAAGCATTCGAATACTTTTTCCTTAACGCGGATTGCTGTATCCAGTCCTCCTAGGTCACATTCTGTGATACCTATTAATTTAACTAGGGGATAAAATCCTCCATAACCATCTTGAATCTGTTCGAAGATGACCGTATTATAATCATCTTCACAACAAGCGGAAGTGTGTATTTCTTTTACATTTCCGGCGTCGTCTTCTTCCTCCATAATTACGGGCACTCTCGAAGCCCCTTTTTCAAGAACAAACAATTCTTTGAATCCATCATCGTCAACATCTAAAAAGAATACGCTTTCGACGCCTTCGTAGTAGGTTCCGGGAGTACCTATTTCATTACTGATGATTAGGATATAATGTTTACCATCACCTACAGGTTGAAACACGACCATTGTAGCACGGTCATATTCCTCTATCATGGGGTCATTGTAGAATGCCATGATTTTTTTTCCTTTGGATTCATCTCCCCAGTAACCTTCAATGACTTGATGCGCTTTTGATGATTGATCGGCATAATCCGGTAAATGTCTATCCACAAATTCGGAAGGAGATTCGTCGGGAAGGCGTTCGAATAAATACTTGACAACTTGTCCATTCGCCGGAAGGCGAAAAAAGGAAAAAAGAAAGCAAAAAATAGAGACTTGAATTATCGTTTTCATTGATTTTATTTATCTCTGATCACACATTTTATTAGCGGCTAATCTTCTACTCTGATAAAATAATATTCATAAATAAGTTCGGAACTTACTTGTCCTCCGATATATCCATCACATTTTTTCATGACTAAATATTTACCTCGATAAAATGGAGTCCAATCATAAGATCTTCCATATTGGAATATGGAAAGCTGAAAATCTTCCTTTTCATTAGATGTTATCACGAAAAATTGAGTATAGCCAAACCGTTATTTTGAAAATCCA
>JAHDCE010000088.1 GCA_020630045.1 Saprospiraceae bacterium
TACCGTGACACTGTATGTATCTCCGGTACACGCGACGTTCGTCTCGCTACCCGTAACATTCAAATTAACAGTAAATGTTACAGAAGCAGTATCTGCACAAGACCCAATAGTTGTAGTATATACTGTATAAAATACATCACCATCATTAACAGTAACATCCGTTGGATCAGGAACTGATGTCGAAGCGGTTGCATCTGAATACCAACTGAAAGAACCTGTACCTGAATTATTAATGGCAGGTTCATAACTTTCCAAATTAACACTTGAAGCATCGTTCTCACAAACAGCATCAGTTTGATCAACCAACACAGGATCGGCATAAATGGTCAAGGTCAATGTGGCAGTATCCAAACATGAATTGCCATCTGTAAAGATGGTGTAAAAATCAATTGTTCCACCAGCACTTGAAGATACATCAACATCGGTTGGATCCGGAACTGGGGTAACCGTAGTTGCGGGGTCAGTCGAAGACCATGCAAATGTTCCTGTTGATGAAGAAGAATTCATGAAAGTTTCAAAACCAGTTAAATTAACACTAGTCGCATCATCTTCACAGTATGCTTGAACCCAATCTACGATGATAGGATCCGGATATACTGTAAACTCAACCATGGCCGTGTCCAAACATGAATTGCCATCTTCATATGTAACATAGTAAATATCACCATCAGATATATCTACACTTGCTGGATCTGTAACTGGGGTTGAAGCTGTGGCATCAGAATACCAATTAAAGGTTCCTGTGCCTCCATTCACTTCGCCATTGTAACTCGTTAGGTTAATACCGAATGAATTATCCGCACAAAAATCTTTTGTTAAATCAGTTGCTCCCGGATCAGGGAATACCGTAAAGGTTAAAGTCGCAGTATCTAAACAACCTGTTGTAGTTTCGGTAAATTCTGCATAGAAAACTTGTCCATCTGTAACAGAAACATTAGTCGGCGTTGAAACACTTGAAGTTAGATTCATGTCATTGAACCAATCAAATGTACCCGCATCTGATGTCATGCCAGATTCATAACTCGTTAAGTTTACACTTGCGGCCTCGTCTTCGCAAAAACTATCCGTTTCATCATTAACTACCGGACAGGATAAAAATACAGAGAACTCATCCGTATATGTATCAGGGCAAGAAGCAGGCTCAAGTGGGTTGAGTATGCCTATTATATATACAGTTTGATCACAAAGTCCAGCGTCTGTTAAAGCTGTTGTTGTTGTAATCGGGAATGTTGTCCCAATAGCAGCACTTTGTACCAATAAAGTACCTTCACTATTATAAGGATCAAATCCGGAGGTTGTATTATAGTACCAATCAATAGTTCCTGTCGCAGGCAGGTTGTTTCCGCTATTCACACTTAAATTGAAATCCTCTCCTAAACAAAGATCGGTTCCGGCAGTGGTGCTAGAAGTCAAAATTTCCGGACAAACCGGGTGTACATAAGTACAAACACTTTCTATAAATCCACAACATTCAATTTCGTCAGGGTCAACAGTAGTACATATTTCATAAGTCCCAGCAGCTCCTTGGAAGATTGGCCAACCATCTGAAGTCGTACTTGTCGAGGTCAAAGGCGTACCACAAGAACCAGATGCAAATACTTGCTTCGTCAAACTTGAGTTGACGATACAGTCTCCATTATCAGGAAGTACTACTTGGCTATTAAATGCGAACGCTCCTCCCGGGTGAGTATACTCATAACAGAACTGATATTGGCCACCATCATCTGCAGGAATCGCGTCAGCGGTTAAATCAGTACAATTGGTAGCAGATGGAGCGGATGCGTCTTCACCTGTATAATCAGCTACGGCGTCCGCTTGATTCGGAAACAGATTTCCCGGACAATCTCCTGGAGAACCACAAGCACAAGGACTCAAAGGAACCGGGAATACGAAATTACGTAAACAATCTGCTGAAGGGTATCCAACATGAACATTTACATCCAATCCGGTTGGATAGCCCCCGGTGGTGGTAATCGTGAATCGATTGCACAATAAAGTTCCTGCGTGTGCTGGAAATCCACTAGATGGCAAAGAATAGGTCAAAACATTTCCTGCGATATTCTGGGAGTATACATCACCAGTAGACGTGGAAAAAGTCGTAGGAGTTGCCGAACTGACATTTGCCCCTCCTGTAAAGGTGAAAGAAATGTCATCCGGAATACCTTCCAGACCTAACATTTCCATACATACATCAATCTCGAAAGTGAATGATCCACCAGAATTATCTGTTTCGGAAACGATTGTGACAGTAGCTTCATCACAAGCGTAAAGTGTCGGAGCAGACAAGAAACAAATTAAAGCCAAAGTGAATGTTTGTAAAAGTAGCCGCTTCATGCTTCGCATTAATTAGATTAATTCAAATTTCAATAGAAGAAAGTAATAAAGTGGGTTTGTGGGTGTGATTGCCTTATACCTTCCTTTTAACCAATATATTTTGTATTGGATATGCTGCATTGTTCAACAAAAAAACAAATACACCACCCCCTTTCAAAAAATTGGACTGGTAATAATACGAATTTCCGGGCAACTCTAGGGAATGATTAGACAAAGAAAATCTAACCTGAACAGATTATTATGCATAATAATCACAAGTCTCTGCAAATGAAACAAAAAAAAGCGTAACAAGAGTTTCCCCTTGTTACGCTTCCAACTAATTTCAAAAAATTATTCCACTATGAATTTTGTGCTTGAAATACCAACGGCACTTTCAAATTTAATCCAGTAAATACCAGAAGAATAGCTACTGATATCTAAGATAAACTCGTCAGAAACGCTATCCAAAGACTGCTGCTCAACCAGTTTCCCATCAATGTTGAAAACCAGAATGACACCAGAAGCATTATCCCCCATTCCTGTTAAAGTAACCTGGTCTCTCGCAGGAACAGGGAAAACGGAAAGTCCTGATTTCCCACAAGAAACAAATGCTATTGTCCGAGAATATTCAAACCGTCCATCTTTATCTACCATTCTTAAGCGATAAATGGAAGTCCCAGTCATAGGGGTAAGGTCTGTAAACGAATAATTCTGTTCAGAAGCACTATTTCCTGTTGCAAACACCTTCCCGATTTCTTCAAAAACCCGGCCGTCTAAACTTCGTTCAACTGCAAAGAAATCCGCATTTACCTCAGAAGCCGTAACCCACTTCAAGATGGCTTCGCAATCAACATTTTTCACCGTAAAGAACTTCAATTCTACAGGTAGGGCAAAGTTGTTGTTAACGGAAGAAGAATTCGACGGGAACAAACCTGCCGTACCTGTAGTTCCGCCGGGGGGAACCATATCCTGCCCTAGGATGGTGGTCAATGACGCCTGTAATGTATTTCCGGATGATGGGTTAGCCGGATCTCCTCCGGGCGGCACCAAAATATTTGTCTCACAAATAATCCCGGGTGGCACTTCAATGGAATAAGCGCCTGTACCAGCAGCAGCAGTTACGGAAACTGCAGGATTGTCTCCAGTAGTCGAGCAATCTCCGTCAGGACCAGCCATAGTTACGACAATAATCGCATCACCATTGGGATACGGAGCATCTCCAACTCCATTACCGTCCGTATCATTCTGAACAATTCCTGACACGGTTACAGGAAGATAAAGTCCTGCGTTCACGTCAGATTCTATTGGATTAGAATCACTTAGACGAATCATACCAGTAGCCCCTAAAGTCATTGCGTTTGTTGTAGCATCATCTGCCGCATCGCTATCTATAGAGGATGTTGCTACTGTCCCGGCATTATTGTCAGTCGTGAATGTATAAGTATCAGTTCCATCGGTATTGCTGAACACAACGTAATAATCATCAGCCGCCAAGTTTTCAAAAATATAAGAACCGTCGGCAGCAAGCGTAACGGTAGATTCGATAAGTTTATCATCAATGCTTCCACAGATACCATCAAGTCCACAGGAATAGAGTTTTACAGGAATATCGCCAAGGACAGCATCGGCACCACCGCTAGTTCCATCCAAGGAACCAAATGAGGAGCCGTCATTATTTCCGATTGTGCCATCTCCATAGTTATCCAAGAAAACAATCCCTTCTATAGTGAAACAGCCCCTATCCGAAGCCGGAACAGGAAGACATCCCGCACAAGCCAAAGGAGTTTCAGCACCAACGATGGGACAACCACCTGTTGAATAATCTTCTGTATAATCATTAACAGCCGAACCAGAACCGATTACGGTACTTCCTTCCAAATATGTAGAAGAACACTGGAAATCCGTACTCGCATTTTCATGACGGATTTCATAATCGGAAGCCGTGCCTCCTCCATCAGTGTTACCACAAATGGTCGTACTATATATCTCAATATAATCCTCTGCTCCCGAATTAATACCGGAAGCACCAGTACTGGTTTCCGCAAAGTCGACGAAAAGGCCGCCTCTGTTATTTCCACTACCGGCAATCGTATTATTTGTTACACGACAAGCTTCCATTCGGAAAATCATTTGATTTCTAGAAGTACCGTCACCTGCTTCTACTCCGACTGCACCACCGTTCCCTACTGCATGGTTCGAATCGAAAATAGTTGAACTTAAAACCACAGGTGTGAGATTTCCGACATAAATCGCTCCTCCAGCACCAGTCTCATTATCAACGAAAGTACAATTGGTCGTTTGTAAATAACTATCTGTTCCGCTAATCAAAATGGCTCCTCCGTTTCCAATCAACGCACCTGAGATATTGGTAGCTTTGTTTGAGGAGAAGTTAGAATTCGAAATATAGACATCGGATCCGGATTGGATGCGGATAGCACCACCACCAGAGGTCCCTGTTCCCACCTCTGCGATATTACACATGAAGTTCGTTCCGTCAATCGTCAATAAAGTATTATCCTGAGCATCAATAGCACCACCGTCAGCAGAACCACTATCGCCCCTGTTCCCTTCAAAAAAGCCGCCTACCATGCGGACTGTCGGCCCTGGGTCAGTAGAGGTCGGCCCAGTCGTAGCTTGACCGATGGACAAAGCTCCCCCCATCGCATTTCGAACATTACAAATCCAACGACAATCAACGAAATCGACATCTACAAAGTATGGTCCTCCAGCGGGATCCTGATTGGTTTCTATGGTCATCGCACTACTTGTCAAACCGTCAACCAAGTGATTTTGGAAAGTACAGTTGTAGAATTTGACACTAGTGTTACGAGATGTCCCTAGTCGGTTGTTTCCGATTTCAAAACCGTCTCCCGCATTAGAGTTACCATCACAGGCATCAAACACACAATTAGACCATAAGATGTTTTGAACATCATAAATCTCTGCAGCGCCACCGATGGTACTTGCGTAATTCTTCAAAGTAATATCATAAAACGAAACATTGTCCGCTTGTACTTGAGCGAATGTTTCTGTATTGGTATTCTGATTATCAAGAACAGCTCCTTGACCGAAAACCCTTAAGCCATTCAATATCGGATCGATAGTAGCACCTAGATTGTTCCAAGTAGTCCGCTCATAATTTCCGGGGTCAAAAACGATGTCGTATAAAACGCCATTGTCCGCCATTTCAGTCGAACAACGGGCGACTGCCGCCGCCCAACTTCCATACGGAACGGCACCTACCGCAGCACCGTCGGCCGCTACGTCCTGAGCAATATCGGTAGCTTCCGTGAGACAAGCAGTAATGGAAATATACGTAGCCGGCAAAGCAGGGGTTACAGGTGCCGCATCGCACAGGGGAGCGTTTCCATTAGCGCTCAGGTTACATGTTCCGTCTCCTCCCGTAACCGTCACGCTCCAGTTTTCATTTTCCGGTATACCGGAAATAACCAAGTTCCCATCAGCAGCAGAAGGCGTGAAAGATACCGTTCCTCCTCCTGTATAATTTGCCGTAACGCCGGCAGAAGCATCCGACCCGAAGTAAGGAATGGTCACGGTATAGGTATCTCCTGTTGCTCCATTTGTCCTAGCATCACATTCCGTGTTGGCAGCTCCCAATTCGACTATACCACACTTGGCAACCAAGCTAAAATCATCAAGACCAATCCGAGCAGCGGAACCGTCAGAGTGGAAAGTGAACCTGAATTGGACACTGGTACCGGTCGGCACATCAAAACTGACACATTGTGCGGTCCAATCCAGACCAACGTAGCATTCACCACGCATACCATTCGAAGTAGAGGTAAATCCATCGGCATGCCAAGCATTCACCCATGTACCCGACCCATCTAATTGATATTCGATATCAATGAAATCATTTATATCGAATTCGCCGGAGGTTGGAGTACCTGCAAATAACCCCGAGAACTCAAGGTTAGACTCGCCGGAGATATTAATAACAGGACTTGTAAAGCTTTGAACAGAACTGGAATAATCTCCATTGGTATCACGAATCCTAAAAAAGTTGGTCGTGTAGGAATACCCCCCTCCGGGAGCAGAAACATCAAACCAATCGGTTCCTCCCGAATTTGTAAAGCCGATACCAGGATCGGATCCTGTGTAGTTGATACCAGCAGTATCGTCAAAATTTTCAGACCAAAGAGAAGTTCCACTATTCCCACATTGAGACCATGAGAATTCGGTCACGAAAAGAAGTGGTAGAATGGCTAAAAATAAGCCGTTAAGTGTCCATTTTTTATTCATAATAAGAATGTTTGAATTGCTGAAATACAGAAAAAAATTGGGGAAGGATTTATCAGTATTCACAAAATAACCTTCTAAATCCGGTAAAAAAAACAAAAAAAGAAACTATTTTAATATTTTAAAAAATAAAAACAACCAATAAATCACTCATTTTCAATAAAAAAAACACATACAAATTATATTTTAAAAATGAATAAAACCTATCGACTTGTTAAAAGCCTCACCAAATCGGAGAAACGATACTTCTCCATTCGATGTCGTGGGTTCAAACAACTCGAAGCGACCAAACATGAACTCTTGTTCCATCTCCTTGACGAATTGGACAATTATTCCGCAGAACAAGTATTGGCCGCCTTCAAAAAACAGAAAGTCCCTTGCAGCAACCTCAGCGCTGACATGAACTACCTCTACTCCAAAATCATGGATTCATTGAGGGAACAATATCAATCTCATAAAACCTCATCCCAAATCAGAAGACTCTTGGACTATGCGGATATCTTGGCGGAAAGAGGCTTATCGGAGGATGCGGTCAAATTGGTTGAAAAAGCGGAAAGCATTGCGATAAGCAATCAACACACACATCAATTACCTGACATCATCCTAACATCAAGACAGATAAAAGCATACGCAGGAATTCAACAAGATTTTAACCAATCAGACACAAATTTAAAAACATCTATATCCGCAATAGCTACATTCAATGACGAAGACATCATTTATAGGAAAATCCTTAAAAAAAGGAATGAAGCAGTGGTCTCAGAAAACCCAAACTCCATAAAAGAGATAGAACAATTATTACAAACAAAAATAAAAGAAAATTTACCCATACACGCACAAATAAGACGGCTACAATCCGAAGCAGCTTATTTCAATACAAAACAAAACATAAACCAAGAAAACGAAACAATCAAAAGCATCATCAAACTGATGGATAAACACCCTAAATTTAAGCAAGAAAACTTCTTTGAATACATCACATTCCATACACATTTATTACGAATCACAAAACAGAAAAACATTGTCCAATACGAGGAAATGCTTAAGGATTTCCTAGGACTGACCAAGCAAGTTCCGAAGAACCAAAATCGCTTATCTTCAAGGATTTTTACATATGCATACAGCACTGAAACCATCCGACTACTCAATATCGGTGCTTATGAAAAAGGAATCACTTTAATCCCATTCATACTGGAAGGAATAAAGCAATACAAAAAACACATTCCCCTAGAAATAGAAATGGCGTTTTATTACAAATTTGCTTATTTCTTTTTTGCAAAAAATGAATTCGAAAAATCACTCGAATACAGCCAGTTCATCAAAAACGAATTCAAGTCTTCGACAAGACTCGATGTCTTCAAATACAATTTAATATTAAACTGCATCACTCATTATGAGCTAAACAATTTTTCATTATTAGAATATCAAATCAGAAACTCAATTATTGCAATAAAAAACAAAAACAAATACAACAATTTCGACAGGTTAATATTTCAATTATTAAAAAAAATAGCTACGCAAAAAAATACAAAAAAGGCCTTCATTTCCTTCAAAGAAAAACTAAAAAACACCGACCTTAAATCGCCTGGCCTGAACGCATCCACATACTTCGATTTTGACACTTGGGTCGATTCACATATCGAAGGCATCCCCTTCCGGGAAATGAAAATGAAAAACCTTAAAAAAACGTAGCTTTGCGGCATGGAACACATTCTCTCATTATTCCCGGATTTGACCGACCTCCAACAAAAACAATTGGAGACCATCGGCGAACTCTACCCCGAACTCAACCAACAAGTCAATGTCATATCAAGAAAAGACATCGAACATATTTTCGAACACCATATCTTGCACGCCCTACTCATCGGTAAGTATATGAACTTCGTTCCCAATGCAGAAGTATTGGACTTGGGAACCGGAGGCGGTTTCCCCGGAGTTCCGCTTGCCATCATGTTTCCACAAACCCACTTCACCTTAGTGGACGGTACACGGAAAAAAATAGGCGTCGTCAAAGAAATCATCGAACAGGCAGGTATTAAAAACGTCCGGGCCCAACACATCCGGGCGGAAGACATCAAAACCCACAAATTCGACTTTGTCACCTGCCGCGCGGTCGCCAGTATCGACAAACTCGTCAATTGGAGCAGACGATTGCTGAAAACCAAAGAACAACACGCCATACCCAACGGGTTACTCGCATGGAAAGGCGGTGATGTCGAAAAGGAACTCCAGCTCCTAGGAAAAAAAGAATACACCGAAATATATCCCCTAGGCCCTCTAGTCCCTGAAGAACTAGCAGAATATTATGAAGAAAAGTACATCATTTACGTTCAACGATAAGACCAACACAACTCCTAACCCCTACAATTCGTTATCCTTGTGATACATTCACATCAAAACGGTTAAAGTTTGTTTAAACAAATCCTTATATCGAGCATTATTACCCTGATTGCCATTAACTTGTCATTCGCACAGGGCGGCAAAACCTGGAAAATCTTGTCAAAGGTCAAGATGACCAGCGTATTCAACGAAGAATTCGGTATGCCAATGGACGTACCGCAATTTTCCGAAGAAGTCCTCGCCCTGGACGGAAAGGAAATCACCATCACAGGATACATTATTCCGGAAGGCGGATACAAATCCCACCGGGAATTCATCCTATCTTCGTTACCTTACAACCTATGCTACTTTTGCGGAGGAGCCGGTATCGAAACCGTCATGCAAGTGACCTGCACCAAAGGTGTCAGATATACCGACGAGCCCATCACCATCAAGGGGAAACTTATGCTCAACGGGTTCGACAGCATGCAGCTCATTTATATCCTGACCGAAGCACGGCAGGTTGACTGAATACAATAGATTGAACCAGATCAATAATAAAAGAACATGAAAGCCTTAAACACCTTCATCCTGACAATCGCCATACTGGCTTCTTCATTGATGCTTCATGCACAAGACAATGCCAAAGAAGGTACCGAAACGTGGAAAACCCTTTCCAAAATCACATTCAGGAAACAATATGACGAATTCATGGGATTCAAAGTAGACGTGCCTGTCTTCTCACCCGACGTCAAGGAATTGGAAGGCAAGGAAGTCATCGTCAGAGGCTATATCATCCCCACCGAAGGCTACAAAAGCCATACGGAATTCGTATTCTCGGCTTACCCCTATAACATGTGTTTTTTCTGTGGTGGAGCGGGTCCCGAAACCGTCATGGAAGTCCAGGCGGCAGAGCCGATCAAATACTCCGCAGACCCGGTTATCATCAAAGGGACGATACACCTCAACCTCGAAGGAGACATCGAAAGGCTGATTTATTCATTGAGCGATGCCAAACTTGTCAGGGAATAAGGACATGAACCTGATTAAAATCCACTATCGTCTACCCCGTCCAAATAGGTTTTGACCAAGCCCATCACGGACTCCACACAACCCGGATCAAAAGGAGACCGCAACCCGGCATAATCCACCAAGTCCAAAAACGAGCGGCTTCCGCCCGCTTGGCACAATCTCACATAGTCCGCCCAAGCTGACTTGTGATCCTCCCTATCCTTTTTCCAAAACTGGAAGGCACAAATTTGCGCCAAGCAATAGTCGATATAATAGAAGGGCGACTCGAATATATGCCCTTGTTTTTGCCAAAATCCGCCACCTTCCAAGAAGGCGTTGCCTTCGTAATTGCGATGAGGAAGGTACTTCCTTTCCAATTCTCGCCATACTTGGTTCCGCTCCTCGGTCGTCATCTCGGGACGCTCGTAAACGATATGCTGGAACTCGTCCACAC
Source organism: Saprospiraceae bacterium (assembly GCA_020630045.1). GTDB lineage: Bacteria > Bacteroidota > Bacteroidia > Chitinophagales > Saprospiraceae > JAHDCE01. The sequence continues at coordinate 10,358 of JAHDCE010000088.1, forward strand.
ATACGCCATAAGGCAAAAACAAAACCGCACCTGCCAAATGAGAGAACTTATACTTTTCAGTGTCTTCTTCAAAGAACAAATGCATCCAAGGCCAAGTGAAAAA
>JAHDCE010000089.1:0-2696 GCA_020630045.1 Saprospiraceae bacterium
TTGAAATTGATTTTAAATAAAGGAAACCGTATATTTGCAGCGAATTTTCGCTAGAAGTGTTGAACAATTTCCTTCTTGTGGTATTCAACTTATGTAACCATACACATTTCATTTAATTCTTATTCATGCAGGATACTTTAGTAAAGGACGTTTTAAAGGGGGGAGAGTTCCTCGTTAAATCATCCGACAAAGACAGCATCTTCATCCCTGAACAAATGGGAGAGGAAGATCAAATGATAAAAAGCGCCCTCCTTGATTTCGTTACTCAAATGGGTAATAAAGGAAGTAAAATCGAAAATCAACCCGAACTACTTCGCCAAGCCGGAGAACTCGGATTTTTAGGTTGTCATATTCCTGATGAATATGGTGGAATGTTGCTCAATACCAATACCGTCACCATGATTTGCTGTGGCCTTGGCCGTACCTCCGGCGGGTGGTCTACCTCTTTCGCCGCACATACTGGTATCGGCATGCTTCCCATCTTATATTACGGATCAGAGGATTTAAAAAAGAAATATCTTCCGCCATTGTCTTCAGGCGAAAAATTCGCAGCATACTGCCTGACCGAACCTGGCTCGGGGTCTGATGCATTAGCGGCCAAAACAAGGGCTGACTTGTCTGAAGACGGCACCAAATACATCATCAACGGACAAAAAATGTGGATTTCCAATGCGGGATTTGCAGATGTATTTATTGTTTTCGCTCAAGTAGATGGTGATAAATTCACCGGTTTCTTGGTGGATGCGGATACACCTGGAGTCAGTCTTGGTGCGGAAGAAGATAAAATGGGTATCAAAGGTTCATCTACCCGCCAAGTATTTTTTGAAAATGCTGAAGTTCCTGTAGAAAATCTATTAGGGGACGTAGGCCGTGGACACCTTATCGCCTTCAATGTATTGAACATCGGACGCTTCAAATTGGGTGCCCTTACCGTTGGTGGATCCAAAGGTGCCTGTGATGTATCCGTACAATATGCCAATGAGCGCAAGCAATTCAAACAACCCATCTCCAACTTCGGAGCCATTCAGCACAAGCTGGCCGAACAAGCCATTAAAGCATTTTCCTTGGAATCGGCGACTTACCGCCTTTCCGATTTGCTTTGTACCAAAAAAGACAGTCTGGTCGAACAAGGACTGGCTTACTCGGATGCATTGCTACAAGCAGCGGAAGAATATGCGGTAGAATGCGCCTTACTGAAAGTTTACGGTTCAGAAGCTGCGGATTATTGTGTAGACGAGATGGTACAAGTGCACGGTGGTTATGGTTTCTCAGAAGAATATCCGGCAGCACAAGCTTATCGGGATGCTCGTATCAACCGAATTTATGAAGGTACGAATGAAATCAACAGGATGCTATCCGTCAGCATGCTGCTCAAAAAGGCAATGAAAGGCGAGATAGACATCGTAGGGCCGGCATGGGCAGTACAAAAAGAATTGTCTTCCATGCCTTCTTTAGAGCAGCCTTCCGGCAAATATGGCCATGAACACCAAGCCATCGCCAATTTCAAAAAGATGGTTTTGATGGTCGCCGGCGCAGCCGCGAAACAACAAATGGACGGCAAACTCAACCTCAAGGAAGAACAAGAAATACTCATGAACATCTCCGATATGATGGCCGCGGTATTCAATGCCGAATCTACCTTGCTTCGTATTGAAAAGTTAGCCGAGATGGAAAAAGCCATTGACCAAGAGGTTTATGATGCGATGCTGAAAACATTTATCCATGACGCACAAGCACAAATGGCCAAAGATGCGACCGATGCACTGGCCGGATTCGCCGAAGGCGATTTACTGGACATCATGTTGAGGGGGGTGAAGCGATTCTCAAAGTATCCTCCACAGAATGTGAAAAAGCACCGAAGGCTCGTTGCCAAAACATTGATAGAAGCCAATAAGTACTGCTTCTAATAAGAATTAGGAATGAATATGACAAAGCCTCTTTCGCCATCGGTGAAGGAGGCTTTTTTCTGCAATAACTTCACCTCACCAGGCAATTTTAAAAATACCTTAGTAAAAAGTTAGGCAAAAACTTAGCAACTTTGTTATGACCATCAAACTCCCGTTCTTTATCCTGAAGGGAAGCCTAGGACGACTAGAACCAAAACTTTGTTTTATGCCAAAGAAATTATCCTTCATACTCTTGTTTATCGGCCTTTCCCTTACGGGAATATCACAGTCTGCCCCCCAGTTTGACGCTATACTGCCGGACACAGTAGCTCCCGGACAAACTTTCAAAATCTCTTTCGTATTAAAAAACGGGGATGGGGATGATTTCCAAGCACCGGAAATAACAGGATTAACCCTAGTTGGCGGCCCGAATACTTCTTCTAGTTTTTCTTTCATGAACGGAGTCAGTTCGCAAAGCGTCACCTTCGAATATTTTTATCAAGCCCACGAGTCCGGAACGATTTCCATTCCTCCGGCTACGATACAAGTCAGCAATGAAATACTAAAAACCGACTGGGGAAAAATCGCCATTGTTGAAGGATATGTCAATCGAAAAGCACAACAAAGAAGCCGAAGTCCATTCGGTAGCTGGTTTGATAGTGACTGGCCACAGGCCATTCCGGAAGATCGAGCGATGGAACGTCCTAGACGCCCAAGAAAAGAACAACGGAAAGTACCGAACAGAAAAAGGAAAGTATATCGGATTTAGACACCATTCGACTTATGCTCAAGCTACCGCTCATAAAAGAA
>JAHDCE010000089.1:2796-7930 GCA_020630045.1 Saprospiraceae bacterium
TTGCTTTCTTTTACACAAACCCTTTCTTTTGTAAAGAAATTTTAAAAAACTATACAGATGGATAAAAAGGTTTGGACTTTGGAAAATTTACCTCCAAAGATTGATTTAGAATCAAAAAAAGTATTGAAGAGCCTCCCCAAAGCACATGCAGCATTAGCAGAATTAAAAGGTATTGCATTAAGTATTCCGAATCAAAATATATTAGTAAACACTTTAGGTTTACAAGAGGCAAAAGATAGTTCGGCAATTGAGAATATAATAACAACTCATGATGAATTGTATAAATCAGAATTGAATTTCCAATCTGTAAAAACCTTGGAAGCAAAGGAGGTACAAAATTATATTATTGCGTTAAAAAGAGGTTTTGCATTAGTTTCAAAGAAAAACATTCTAACATCAAATATGATTTTAGAAATCCAGGAAATCATTGAAAAAAATAAAGCTGGATTTAGAAAATTACCTGGGACTGCACTCAAAAATTCAACAACCGGAGAAACAGTATATACTCCTCCCCAAAATTTTGATATAATAAGTCGATTAATGTCCAATTTGGAAAAATTTATAAATGATGCTTCATTAAGTGATTATGACCCATTAGTCAAAATGGCATTAATTCACTTTCAGTTTGAGAGCATACATCCATTTTATGATGGAAATGGAAGAACAGGAAGAATCATAAACATTTTATATTTGATTTTAGAAGAATTATTAGACTTGCCAATCCTATATTTGAGTAGTTATATCATTAAAAACAAATCAGCTTACTACAAATTATTACAAGATGTTAGAGATACAAATAATTGGGAAGAATGGATATTGTTTATGATAAAAGGAGTTGAAGAAACATCAAGAAAAACAATACAATTAATTTTGTCAATTAAAGATTTAATGTTGGCAACAAAGCATAAATTGAGAGATAATTATAAATTTTATAGCCAAGATTTATTGAACAATCTTTTTAAACATCCATACACGAAAATCGAATTTGTGGTAAAAGATTTGGAAGTCTCAAGAATTACCGCAGCTAATTATCTCAACAAACTTGCTGTTGATGGATTGTTGGAGAAGAAAAAAATTGGAACAGGGAATTATTATATAAATAATGAATTATTTGATTTGTTGACAAAAAGATAAAACTGGCTGTAACAAGCCTATTTTTGCCACTGAAAACCCATTATAAGAAGGGAGACCATAAAGGTATGACACTGACATTTTTTAAAACATATATTTCTATTTTCTTTTTTTGCTTGCTTTCCTGTTGCACTATAGCGCAAAAAGAAGTGATTTTCGAAGCGAAAACCAATGCGAAAAAAGTATTGAAAGGAAAAGCCTTTCGAGTAGAGTTCGTTCTTCAAAACTCTAGGGCGGATCAATTCAAAATGCCGGCCAACCTCGAAAAGCATTTCGATATTTTAAGTCGCTCCAAACAGATGTCATCCGTCATTACCAACGGACAAGGTTCTTTCGCAGAAATCTTCCAATTCAATCTACGGGCAAAAAAATCCGGAATGATAACCATCGGACCGGCCTATGCCAAAGTGAAAGGCAAACCACATAAATCCAATAGCCTAACAATAGAAGTCGTCGAACCTATTGCCGGACAAAACTCTTCCGCAGAAAAAATATTCTTCAGGATAGAGCCGGACAAAAGGGAAGCCTTTGTCAATGAACAAATCATATTGGATTACAAAATTTACTACGTCCAAGAAACTCAAATGAGTCGGATTTATTTGAACGAAGAACCCGATTTAGACCACTTCTTGTACGGCGGCGAAATGACCCAGTTCATCAAGGAGCCGGATATCGAAATCATCAACGGACAACAATATGTTACTCGTACCGCTTATCGATTTGCCGTATATCCCCGCAAAGCCGGAAACATCATCATCAATCCGCAAAACCTATTTTGCAATATCATTAAGGACTACAACCCCAATCGGCCGATGGGCAACTTTTTTGCGGAAACCGAGCAAATCAGTCTCTCCTCCGACCCCATTGACATCAATGTAAAATCGGCACCGACACCTGAACCTCCTACGTTTTCAGGTGCGGTAGGTACATTTACAGGGACAGCGAGTGTGGACAATACCAAGCTCTCTACAGATGACGCGCTCACCTTGAAAGTCACTATCAAAGGAGATGGTGATGTCAAGCAAATCCGTGTACCGGATTTGGTGCTTTCGGATTCTTTGGAGGTTTATGATCAAAAGGAAATCTCCGAAAATACCGACGAGGAAAACGCCCGTTTATACGGAACGAAAACATTCCAATACATTATCATTCCCAAAGAACCGGGGCGATATGCACTTAACCCCAGTTTCACTTACTTGGATTCGGATACACGTTCGTACAATCAAGTTCGATTGGACAGCTTCGAATTGTTCGTCCGTAAAGGAAACAATAACAACACCCCGGTAATCATTGATGAGGCGACACCGAAACCGATTATCAAAAACATCCGGTCATCCGCTTCCTTGGAAGGTAACTCCATCGATTCATTTTTCAATACCATTCCATTTTGGGTATTGTTCGCCATGCCTTTCCTGATTGTCCTAGCGGCATTCGGGTATAAAACCATTCGAAAGAAAAGGGAAAACGTGGATGTTTCCGAGTTAAAAATCAGACGTGCCACCAAAGTCGCCAAAAAGAGATTGGCTACAGCCGAAGCCCATATCAAAGCCGGAAACGACCGTGCGTTTTACGATGAAATATCCAAAGCCTTACTAGGTTACGTTTCCGATAAATTCCAATTACCCGGATCGGAATTGTCTAAAAACAATGTAAAAGGAAAACTCGAAAAAGCGGGTGTTTCATCCGACATCACCCAAAGGTTCATCCAGTTGTTACAAACGGCGGAAATGGCTGTTTTCGGAGGAGCGCCACAAGGAGGAACACAAGAAGTTTACAAAGAAGCTTTGCGACTGATTGAAGAAGTGGAGGACAAAAAGTAAAATCTAAGAAGCTTTAAATTTAGGATTTTTAATATGTTATAGGCTGTTTTTTCGTTAGCCGAAGCTCATTTTTCCGCCCCCTGTTCGGGAACTGACGAGCAGGTAGTTTTTCCTCCCTTGCCCAGCGTTCGGTGTCGTAGAGGGTTTTGGTCCGGCCGAGGAAGTATCCGCAACGGTCGGGATCGTGGTCCTTGGTTTCGAAGAACTTCCAGCGGGCATGGGCCATGCAATGTATCAGGATGATTTTCCGACTTTTCCCGACTGTCGCCGATAAGAAGATAAACAGACCTTTGGTTTAGTAAAGGTATAAACTAACTATTCTGTAATTGATACACGAAGAGGACGGCTTTGGCCATCCAGCGTTTTTTGTTGACTCCACCTACCCTTTCATCTCCTCGAACTTGGCATGAACCTCTTTCGCCAAATCCACCATTTCTTCCTTGGACATAAATACTTTTTCATGAGTGATGCACATCTGTACTTCTTGATTGAAGGGAATGAGATGCACGTGTGCATGAGGCACTTCAGTACCGATGACCAATACACCGACCCGCTTGCATTCAACGACGGATTCCAAGGCGAGAGCCACTTGCTTTGCGAAGAGATGAAGGCCTTGATAGGTGTCGTCATCCAAGGCGAAGATATAGTCGACTTCTTTCTTGGGAATACATAAAGTATGGCCTTTAGCCAATGGATTGATATCGAGGAAAGCCATGTAATCGTCATTCTCGGCGATAAGGAAACAAGGGATTTCCCGATTGATAATTTTTGTAAAAATGGAAGGCATATGGGTTTAGTGTTTAAAAGTTGTTTGAAAAGATATAAATATACTTGAAAGCCCGATGGGTATCAAGGCATACGGACGCCGGCCAATACTTTAATCGGCAGCTTGTTTTCCCTAGGAGGAATCGGACAAGAAAACTTGTCGGTATAGGCACAATAGGGGTGATAGGCTTTGTTGAAATCCAGCTCTACCGTTTCTCCCCTTCTTGGCATACGGACTTCCAAATATCTCCCGGCTCCATAAGTTTCTTCTCCACTTGTTCCGTCTTTGAAAGGGATGAACAGATAGTCCTCAAATCCCGGCATTTTGGACAAGCGGATATTTTGATAAATCCCCAATTCATATTCATTTCCCGAAAGGGAAAAAACGGCACGGGCATACTTGACGTATGGCTCGGTTTTTCCATCTGATTTGGCCATCGGAAACGGCTTTTCATCCGGTGTACGTATGAACCGGCCAATGACCCTAAAATTTTTATCAATCGGAAAAAACTTGAGTCCCGGAAACTCCTTGAGCTCCTCCGCATTCAGGGGCGGCGTTTCCGCATCAGCATACTCAAGAATCAACTTTTCCTGAAAAGCCTTGATGTCTTTTTGATGCCGGTCGTCCGATAAGTTCTTTTTGGGAGCACATGCTACGATTAACAATGTCCAACTACACAAAAGCAACGTCCTCAATTCAATTTTCATACTTTAATATTTTACCCCCGTTAAATCTGCACCGGGGAAACGGCTGTCTGTCAATATGGCTCCTGTAAAATCCGCGCCTGTCAAATCACAGTTTTCAAAATCCGTGCCTGTCAGGTTGGCATTCATAAAACAAGCATTCCTCAAATTCGCCCTACTAAAATCTACCCCATCCAGGTTGGCTTCTCCGAAGTTGGAATTTTCCAACATGGAATCCGTAAACAGAGAACTGGACAAGTCCGCCTCTGAAAAATCGACGCCCTTAGCAAAACAGCCGCAAAAGTTGGCGAAAGGTAATGGAATACCGGTCAATTCCAAAGTATCCGGAATGTGCTTTCTATCCAAATTGGCTTGTTCGCCTTCACGGGCTTTGGCTCCAGTATAAATCCCGAGCACCAATCCGCTAACATGAACCGTTTCCCATTTTCCGCCGGCTCCGCCAGTAGAAAGGAATCGGTGATGTTTTTCCAAAATACCTTTTAACTCCGAACCTTTCATCGGTGGTCGAAGCTCGGCGTTTTGCTGCATTTGCAAGGTTTTCAGCCCGGCTACACTTGCTCCGGGAGCATCCGACATCGGAAAAATCCGACTCAGAATCAAACGGTCGATAGATAGCGTATTTTGAGTTGTCCAATATGGCTCCGGAGTTTTGAGCATGCCCTTGGTATGGCCGGCATATTGTCCGTAAAATTCCGACCGACGTTCTTTCATCC
>JAHDCE010000089.1:7940-10434 GCA_020630045.1 Saprospiraceae bacterium
CAAAGTCTGTCACCTTGGAATCCGTATAACAAGCTTGGTGGTCATCTCCCATAATTACGGGGGGATTAGAAGAACCGTCTAGGAAAAAAGCCATGTCGTTATACTTCGAAAAGCAATCGAACGGACGGATTTTTTTTGTGAATTCTAGTAGACCATATTCTTTATTTCGAAAAGATTGTTTGTCTTCATTCGTCATCCAATCGGGAAAATAGACCCAATCGCTCCAATCCTTCAGAAAAGCTTGTTCTATGGGTAAAATGGCGATACTTCCATCTTCCGGAAAATAGTCTTGGTATTGATATAAATGTGGGGCCGGCTCTTCGGATAAGATATGTTCGTTGTGATCGAACTGTTCGTTTTCGGTAAAAATCCACAATAACTGTAAGCCGTTGGTTTGTTTGTAAAATGTTTTGATGGATTCATCCAAGGAATACCCCAGCTGATTTTCTACCGAAAGAATCGATTCTTCAGTCGCCGGAGCAAAGGTTTGAAAACGACACAACCTGACTTTGGGGTGTTCTCCCAAGTCTTCAACCATCCGGGTAAATCTGTTAAGGTAATTTTCCATAACGTCTTTTAACAGTTCGATAGTGGAAATAGTGTGAAGTCACCTTTATCTTTTGCAAAAAAGGGGAATGAATTTTGATAATCTTTAATATGAGTTGTTTGTTTCTTGAAATGTATATCATTTCACACACTATACGACAACTAAATTAAGCATTTATCCGCAAAATAACATTTATTTGCTGTCATTTTCTTCCCTTTTTGGTGATTGAGAAAACTAAATCCCTAGTAATGATTACAAGGAATATAATTCTGGCTCTTTTAATGGTATGCGTTTCTACTGGTATGTTCGCTCAAGCGAATGTACTTGTTATGGGTACCGTTGCCAATTCAAGTTTGAAGCCCCATATTGAAATTACCGTAGACGAGCGATTTATTGACGGAAAGTTAAAGACCCACAAGTCAAAAATCCTTGAAGACAATAGTTTTGCTTTCGCTTTGGAGGTGCGGGTTCCGCAAATCGCAAAAATAACCTACGCTAGAAATACGGCGGAAATCTACTTGGAGCCCTACGATACATTATATATCGAAGCCCAAGCCAAGTCTTTTCAATATACGTTGAAATTCTCCGGAAGGAGCGGAAAAAACAATGAGCTTTGGCAACAGTACAAAAAGCTTTACCCCATCAATGAAAACGAGTTCCAGTATCAGCAATACAGGAAGGGGATTTTTTGGTATCGGAACGCTCCTGAGATGGACGAAAAAATGCGAATGACCGGAAAGGAAGTTTTTAAGGATTATTTGGATTCCCAAAAATTCAAAAAGAAATATACCTTATCTTCTTTCGACCAGCGATATCCGGGACAACTCACGCCTTTGTTCAAGGAGTTTTTGGATGCGGATATCGATTATTATTGGGGATACCACTTGCTAATGTATACGAATTGCTTTGGAGGCATGCATGGTATCGACCGCGAATATTATACCCACTTCTACGACTTGGCTTTGGAGAACAATGCCATCGGTAATTTCTATTATCGCGAGTATATTAAAGCATATATGAACCATCTCCACCTAGATCGTTCACAAGGAGATTTGCGGGAAGCATGGCGGCGACAGTATGAACTCGGCGGCGATCAGTTGTCGGAGGTTTCGAAGGCTTATTTCCAAGCAGATTTGATCTCCCGAGCCTTGTACAGCAAGTACATTGATGAAATTATTCCTTTGTACAATGATTTCCTCAACAATAACCCTTACTATGAATTCAATGACCGTGTTGTATTGGCTTTGCAAAAAGTCATTAAATACCATACTGGTAGCCCGGCACCGGAATTTACGCTTAAAAATAATGCGGGAGAAGAAATCCGCTTGAGTGATTTTAGGGGGAAAGCTGTTTACGTCAACTTTTGGGCATCTTGGTGTCAGCCTTGTATGAAAAAAATGAAGTTGATGAAATCCATGCAGCAAGAACTGGAAGAGCAGGGAGTTATTTTTGTGAATGTTTCCTTTGACAAAACCGAAGAACGCTGGCTAGATGCCGTTGAGCGGAATGAGTTTGCAGGCGTACACCTATTCTCCGGAGAAGGCATTGAATCGGGCTTGGCCAAGGACTATAACGTCAAAGCATTGCCTCAGTTTTATCTCATCGACAAAGCCGGGAACTTCGTTGAAAACCCGAAATACAATGATTTGTCATTACTAAAAACCAAACTGGAAACACTGAATCAATTGTAGCGTCATTCCTGTTCAAAGGCTTCCCATATTTTCCCTTCCGGGAAAGGAGCCTCTAAGGATACATCTTGGTGGGATGTCGGGTGTTTGAATGTCATTTTCCAAGCATGTAGTTGTATGGACTTGTCTTTGTTCGCCCGTTTGAAACCATACTTCTCATCCCCGCGAATCGGACAATCAACGGCTCCAAGTTGAGCTCTGATTTGGTGGAATCGCCCTGTTACGAGTTTTATCTCCAACATATGATAGCGGTCGCTTT
>JAHDCE010000090.1:0-2691 GCA_020630045.1 Saprospiraceae bacterium
TGCTCATTGATTCATGACAAAATCTTGTTCTCAATTCTTTAAATTACTTTGTTTATAGTGTAGTAAAAAACAGTAAATCTTAATAACTGTTTTCATTACGACACGCAAATTTAATTGAATTTAAGCAAGTAAGCTAGATTATATTCAATTTTAATTGAAGTGACTCTGGTGAAAGTGCAGAACGTCTTGGTTTAAAATGTACATGAAGCACCGTTTACTTTTAACCATTCCTCTTTTTGTTTGTAATCCGGCATGGCATCTTCCACCAATTTCCAAAATTTCGGAGAGTGATTCATCTCTATTCGGTGTGCCAATTCGTGGATGATTACATAATCAACGACATCGTCCGGAGCGAACAGCAATCGAGTTGAAAAATTGAGATTTCCCTTGGAAGAACAACTTCCCCAATTCGATACATTATACTTTAATCGAACATTCGCAAAGGAAACATTAAAGTGCATGTCGTTTAATTCCCTCACGCGTTTATCCATTTCCGGAAGGAAGTCCTGTCCTACGATTCGAGAAAGTAATGTTTGAATGGCACCTTTATAGTTGTCATCCGTACTATTGATTCTTAATCGAATAACATTGGGTTTTTCCAGTTTGCCTGAATGGGATTTATTCGTGGTCTCTTCGATTTGAAGGGTGTATTCGCGTTTTCCGACCACTAGAGTATCGCCGGAGACATATTGCTTTTCTGCGAACCGCTGAGCCAAAGTCGCTTTATTTTTCTCCAACCATTTGATTAATCGATTCCAGTGTTCCGTCCTTTCAGATTCCGAAAGACCGTAAGGGAAACGAAAATTCACCGCTCGTTTTCCAATACTCGCCCTGACACTATTACGCCTTTCGATATATACATCCACCGGGACGGATAATTCCCCGATATCCACACGTAATTTTTTTTTCATAATTATCTGATTAATGTAATGTCTCCCCAGTAGCGTTCAATGCTTCCATCAGTAAATTCAACATCAATGACATATGTAAATACCGCAGGATTCATTTTCTTTCCTCTAAAGGTTCCATCCCATCCAAATGTAGGGTCGTTCGGTTCAAAGGCTTCTGCCTGATATACTTGTTCTCCCCACCGGTCAAAAACCCTGAAGAAATTGATTTGAACAACACTATTTCCACCAAATACTGCTAGAACATCATTGATTTTATCACCATTTGGTGTAAAAGTATTCGGAACATAAATCTTCTTCGGATTCTCAATAAATACCATAACATTATCCATCGCAGAACATCCGGTCAGTGTATCCGTTACCGTAATTTCATACAATAAGTCATAAGCGGGCTGAACCAAAGGAATCTGGCAATCGGTACAATTGATGAACATATCAGGATTCCAATCAAACACCAAGTTATTACCGGTAACTTCAGGAGTGAGTAGAATACTATCTCCAAATAGAATAGTTGTGTCTTGTCCGGCATCAACAGTTACCGGTTCCGGTTCCGTGATCACAATGGTTTGGGTATTGTTGCAGCCATCTGAATTGTAAATTGTGATTTCGTAACCTCCGGCTCCTAAATCCGCAAAAATAGGGGCAATTACAGCAGGGCCGCCATCTAAAGAATAGGTATAATTGTCTTCCGGGCCATATAGGGTATCAAGAAATATTATGGCATCTTCGTCACCAAAACAAGTCGGAGGCTCAACTGCGAAATCGGCAAAGAAAGATTCATTGAAGTTTGATATAGATGCCATTCCAACAGTGGGACATGTTCCATCTGAATTCGTAATCGTCACATTATAATTTCCGGCGGAAAGACTATCTAGTGTCCCTTCATTTGAAATGATTACGCCCGGACTCGCCGCATTCTCCCATATATATAGATAGGGAGGTACACCATTCGTTACCTGAACACTGATTTCTCCCATACCATTCATACATTCTTCATTTATTTCTTCAAAATCTATGATATCAGGGCCACCTACGCTTCCTACCTGAATTCCACTATATATCGAAGGACAACTACCATCATCATTAGCAACTGTTACAGCATACGTCCCAGTCGCCAACCCGGTAACCAGTGGGTCATTTGAAACGATAATGCCAGGAGCCGATTCGTTTTCCCATGCAAATGTGTAAGGAGGAACACCGCCATTAACGATGACTGTGACCGTTCCGTCCAGCCCTCCACAAATTTCAGGAGTCGTCAAATCAGAATTGATGTTAGGCCCAATAATAGAAATAATTTGAATGCCGGTTATTGTAGTTGGACAAGTGCCATCATTGTTAAAAACACTAATAGCATATTCACCTTCCGGTAATCCAGTAACAGTTTGGCTTGTCGAAATCACCACCCCCGGAGCATCTAAGTTCACCCATTCATACACATAAGGAGGAACCCCGCCACTTGGAGTAACGGATAACGTTCCGTCAGAGGCTCCACAATTATCGGGGGTTGCATCCGTCGCAATAATCGACGGGCCGCCTAGTGAACTTACTGCAATCCCAGGCTGTACTACGGGACAAGTACCATCGCTATTCGATATTGTTACCGAATAAACACCAGTCGGTAAACCAAATACTGTTGAACTCGTCCCTACTATTATGCCCGGCGAAGAGGTGTTTTCCCAAGCGTATTGGTATGGAGGCGTACCGCCACTCGCCGTTACAGATACGCTACCGTCCGAAGCTCCGCAAGTTTCCGGGGTCGAACTGTCGCCCGTTATCGTAGGGC
>JAHDCE010000090.1:2791-10371 GCA_020630045.1 Saprospiraceae bacterium
CCGTCCGAAGCTCCGCAAGTTTCCGGGGTCGAACTGTCGCCCGTTATCGTAGGGCTTGTTCCTCCTGGAACATTATCTGTTGAAGTTGCGATACACCCATTGTCATCTGTGACCGTCACCGTTACGGGGCCACTAGGGAGAGCAATTGCAGTTACCCCGGACTCTCCATTTGACCATTGGTAATTAAATGGCCCTGTTCCTCCTGAATTCGATACCGTTGCAGAACCGTCATCAGCACCGCAAGATGCTGTTGTAATTGAGGTGATTTGGGTTGTAAACCCACTGCTGTTATTGAGTATGATGGTCGTATCTTTTGAACACCCTAGGTCATTATCCGTCACGGTTATGGTGTAACTTCCTCCCCCTATATTTGTATAAGAAGCCGCACTTGGCCCTCCGTCCCAATCATAATTTACATTCGAGCTAGCTCCAATCAAATTCATGGTAATGGAGCCATCATCCAAGCCACATGAAGGTTCCACTATAGTGGGGTCAAAATAAAACGGACAACAAACGCCATCCACTGTAATGGTCACTTCATCTACTTCTGTTACACAACCTGCATTGTCCATCGCCGTCAAGGTATAAGTAGTGGTTGAAGACGGACAAACCTCGGTTGTCAGAGAGTTGGGATCGGTGAGTCCGGTTGTCGGTGACCAAGTAAAATCTCCTTCATAGCTGATTTCGGGATCGTCTATCGTAATCGACCAACCGAAGAATGTACCACTCCCGAATCCGAAAGCACTTTGGGATTGTACTACTAGGTTCCATACTCCATTGGCAGAACATCCGGACAAATTAGAAAATGGCTCGTCAGGCGAAAACCCACCAGTATAAGGCATTGTCCCTGTCGTGATGTCCGGCCCGGCGGGAACAAAACAAGTTTCAGTATAAGAAGAAGTCAAGGCTACTCCCGATCCGGATGAAACCGTACCTGACGGTACCAATGTTATCCGGTCTCCATCCGGACATTCTAAATATAAATTTAATTCACTAATGTCGGACTGGGATGGAGGAAGGCCACCAATTCCAAAATAGGTCAAGTTTTCAATACAAACCTCTTGAATAGCGTTGGGATTCAAAGTCGTTTGATTGAGATTGGTGATATTGATTCCGATTGCCGTTTCAGAACCAAAGGCATTGCTGATGGCTTGGAATTCGGCATTGGAATATGTCGGCGTTTTAGCAGGTGAAACAATTACTTTTGCCTCTGCTTCCATATCAACACAACCTCCTATACAGACTGTTTTGTCAGGCCCCGCATTTACAACGACTTCAGGATTTCTTACAATTACAGTCACTTCATCGGTACATGATTCTACTCCGTTGGACATGTTTACGGTATAGGTGGTTGTGGCTGTAGGACAAACTTGCATAGGGTTATCGCCTCCCGAGCTTCCAATACCGTAGCTGTATCCATCGTGTTGCCAGACAATTTCATATGTAGGATCGTTGTAATAAATATTTACATTGTCTATACCCCAGTGATCGAATTCCGCTCCTGAATCATTGTCTTGAAACCACCTGATTTTCGTATCAGAAGTGATGGCATCGGGTGGAAGTTGGAAGCACCATTCATTCCAATTGATTAATAAAGGATCTTCTCCTCCGTTGGGGTCATAATAAAATATATCAATCCAAGTCGTACCGCCATCAGTGGAATATTGCAGTGCGATTCCTTCGTCCGGCTCATCCGGGCCTTCGCAGGGTGCGGCATCTCCTTGAGTTGCAAACAACAAATCAAAGCAAACTGTAACCCCGGCAATAGCGGTTGTGAAATCATAACTGAGGGTCTCCAGAGATCTAGGAACAGCCGATTGGTCACCCATCCAGATATGTGTGGTTCCATCAGTTCCTCCCGGGCTACATGGATTGGTAAATGTAGCTTGTTGGGTAAAAGCCCAACCTGTTGGGGAACCAGAATCAAAAGTTTCTAGGAAGACCGAATTGCCTTGTCCTTGTCCAAAAGCCGTCAATGTGATACAGTCTCCACAAACGATGGTGTCTTTTGCAATACTTGCTGTCAACTCACATTGAGCAGTTGCATTTTGAACAAAAGAGAACAATATTGACAATAAAAATGATATACGAAATGCCTTCATAATTTGATTTCATGAATTTGCTTAGGGCAGGCAAATGAAAGAATTTGTAAACGAATTCAATGCTTCAACCTACACAATGTGACCAGTTAAAATGGGGTTTGGATGAAGGTTTTTCACAAGGGAGAAACTCAAAAATAGGGCAATTGTTCTAATTATTGAAAATTAGCCTTCCGGCAAAATATCTCTCTTTACGATTCGGTCTGGTTTTTCTTTCGTTCGCGGTCTTTTTTTCGGTCATTCAATCGATTGCGCAACCACCACGGGATGATGATTGCCCCTGCGATGAGGTATGGATAATAAGTCAACAGTCTCCAAATAAAAGCGACAAGTACTGATATGCCTGCAGGTATGTAATTGAAATTGACTAAAAATTCTTTAAATACGACCTCTGCAAAACCAGCTCCTCCCGGCGATGGCAATAACAACAAAATCACAAATAAAGATTGAAGTCTTGCGTAGAGTTCAGATTGTGTGAACAAGTCCAATGGTATGACTCCTGGTTTGTTGAAAGCGATAATCAAACAATTCAACAACAAGAATCGGAAAGTCCAAGCCACCGCTGTCGCTAGAAATCCCCTTAGGTGAAACATGAAACCCTTTTGGGAAATCTCTTTGGATGCAAGGACAATATCTTCTCCTAGTTGATCGGCTTGGGGACGTAATCTTTTTAGGAACCAGATTTTAGTAACGGCCTTGACAATGCCTTTGAAATTTTTCGGATTGAAAAAGAGTCCGTAGAAAAAGAAAGCTCCGTACAAAACCATTAAGACGAAAGTCACATAAAACGTCCAGTTTCCAAAAAATAGTCCTTGTAATTTCGGAACGATATCGCCTCCGAATATGAGCAACATCAACGGAATGGCCGTAACGAAGAATATAGAATCGAGGACAATGGTATAAATTACAATCGTAGCCGTCCTTGCAGTGCCTAGTTTTTCTTGGGCGAGTACAAAAAGCGCGACGGCCGACCCGCCGACACTGGTCGGTGAAACGGAGGAACTGAATTCCCAGATAAATATAAGTTCTATAGCTTTTCGCCAACCAAAAAAATTATCTGAAACAGTGCGGAGTCGATAGGCATAAGCCAAGTGCCGCAACACCAACATCACGATTGCAATACCTATCCACAAAAAGGTATGTTGGTTCCAACTGATTTTATCGAATTCTTCCGGATCAAGTTGGTTATACATCATATACCCGACCACTCCCAACCCGATTAAAATAGGGAGAAAAATACGATTGAGCTTGATGGACTTCAGGACTTTTTGTTCTTCGTCACTAAAACCGTCATTTTCCAAATCTACTTCGTGATCAGTCTTCGGGTTCTCCAACGGCTTGCTTTTCTTTTCTGTATATCCAAAAATTATTCATCCCTTCTCCTAAGATAATTCCGATTTCTTCTAGTTGTATTAATTCCAAGACGGACAAAAAGTTGAATATCGCGTGAATTCTATCCCGACAATCCTCAAATAACCGTTCGAATGTGACTTTTTCATTTTGAATCGCCAAATCCAACACCCATTCCTTTTGTCCACGCAAGGTGAAATTATACTTGATGACCTTGTGAATTCTTACCCTTTGGCGTTCTTCCATCCGTTCCATGACTTGACGGAAAGTCTTCAATAGTTTGAATAGCGTAAGGGACTCCAATTCGGCATCTACCATCGCTTTTTGAGCCAGTTGTTTTAGCTCGCCAGAGGTATTGCCCCGTTCTATTCGATAAGTTCTATCTTCTTCCAATTTTCTCAAATCATCCAAGATGGACTTATATCGCTTATACTCTATCAGTTGTTGTACCAACTCCTGTCTCGGGTCAATTTCATTACCGAATTCATCGAAATCTTTCCTAGGCAATAGCATTTTGGCCTTGATTCTACACAAGGTCGCAGCTACTACGATAAATTCGCTCGCCATATCGATATTGAGCGATTCCATGCTTCGGATATAAGCTAGGAAATCGTTGGTGATCGTAGATATCGGAATGTCATTCACGTCTAGTTCGTCACGTTCGATAAAGAACAGCAACAAATCAAAAGGCCCTTCAAACTGAGGGATTTTTATGTTGTAAGAATCCGACACTCAATCAAATGTTTCTCTTAGCAAAGGTACATCAATTATCCCAGTGCGTTCTTAAGATCATCCATCAAATCGTTGACATCTTCTACGCCAACACTCAGGCGAATCAAAGAATCCGTCAATCCGACCTTCATACGCTCCGCCTTGGGAATCGAGCCGTGGGTCATGGATGCCGGGTGACCGATTAAGGACTCCACACCTCCTAGGGATTCCGCTAACAAAAAGTAATTCGTAGCGGTCATGATTCCCTTCGCTTCCTCAAAGTCATCACCTTTCAAGTCAAAAGATACCATCGCACCGAACATCCGCATTTGTCGTGCAGCCACTTCATGGTTCGGATGGGTGCTGTACCCCGGATAATTCACACGGTTCACTTTTGGATGATCCTTCAAAAAATCAGCTATTACAGCCGCATTTTCACAAGCGCGTTGCACCCTCAAATGCAAAGTCTTGATACCTCTCAACATCAAGAAACAATCTTGTGGCCCGGGTACGGCTCCAACGGCATTTTGAAGAAAATAAAAATGCTCGGACAAAGCGGGATCACTGGTAACAACCGCTCCCATGACTACATCCGAATGCCCGCCAAGATATTTGGTACATGAATGCAACACGATATCCGCTCCTAAATCCAAGGGATTTTGTAAAAACGGAGATGCGAATGTATTGTCCACACAAACTAAAACTCCCTTTTCTTTACCGATTTGACAAACCGCCTCGATATCGACGATATTCAACATGGGATTGGTCGGTGTTTCCACCCAAATCAATCGGGTATTCTCATCGATATTGTCCCTGACCTGGTCTAAGTCTTGCATATCCACGTAAGTGGAACGGATGCCATAACGCTTATGTACACGTTCAATTTGTCGATAAGAACCACCATACAAATCATTTGTACTCAAAACACCATCACCCGGATTCAGCAATCGGATAACTGCATCCATCGCAGCGAGTCCGCTGCTGTAACAGATGCCGTATTTACCGTTTTCCAAAGCAGCTAAGTTGGCTTGCAACACATCCCTGGTCGGGTTTTGTGTACGTGCATATTCATACCCTTGATGAACACCCGGCGCTTTTTGCACATAGGTGGATGTTTGGTAAATGGGGGTCATGACCGATCCGGTCTGCGGGTCCGGATGTACACCGGCATGAATGACTTTAGTTCCGAATTTCATGTATAGAAAGGTTCGTGATAATATCAATAAAAAATTGGTGGGCAAAAATACGGGGAGTAACCCACATATTTATCAAAACTTCAAACAACTTTCAGGAATAAAGCTTATTCACCGCTATCGACTTACCGATACTATTTTTTCACCACCGAATAAAAACTCGGAACCATTCCAAAAAGTCCAAAAACATCCTCTATCCGAGCATTGTTCGACCCAAGCTTTTCCATTAGACAAGGGAATTACATTTTCGTATTTCGCATCTAGTAACATTTCTCCCTCTTGATTCAACAATCCGTATTTTCTGCTTCGATTCCCAAAGGCATCCTTCACTTCTGATTCCGTATAGAAATAGGCAAATCCTCCTACGAAATCCCCGACATTGTCCGCTTTCAAATCCAGCTCTTTTCCTTTTTCTCCCTTACGGGAAATAATTTCCCAAGCACTTCCTTTTTTAATTAGGAATCGTCCTTGATTCATCATACACACCTGTTCGCAATCCATATCAATTAACTTTTCTCCGGAAGGAGAAAATATATGGATACCAAAAGGCGTATATAATCGAAACACATCATTGACCACCTCCATCTTCGAATACTCCCATATTTCCATATCAGGGGAGATCCAGTATTTTTTACTTGAATGCCCGAATGAAAAGCCACCCCATTCGGGCTTACCCGGCACCATACTCGAATGATTATTCTCGAATACATCGGATTGTAGTCCGTTATCGGGATTCATGGCGAACCATTTCCCGTCATCTTGTTTGATGAAATAAAAAACCTTGTCGTAATGGGCACTGGAAAAACCCCGACCGAAAATATCATTGCCCAAGGAGTCAATGATGTGCCATTTGATTTTACCATCTTTTCGAGCCACGAAATGGTCCTTGTTCCAATGACCTACAAAATCCCAAACCGGTGGTTGGATTTCTATGCCGTCCTTGTCCATAACGCCCCACTTTCCATCATGCAAAAAAGAATAATGGCCTTGGTCGGACAACAACATCAAACGACTATAATCCAAGGGGACGACCTCTCCACGTCCGACCTCATACGCTCCCCATCTATTGCCTTGGGATATGGTGACTCTTCCGTTGATAAACTTCCTTCCTAGCTTCTCATAAATCATCGGCACCACTTCATGTCCATCAAAATCCACGATGCCAAATAACCCGTCCCTTGAAACGATATAATGCCCGGTTTGGGGTGATGTCGCTTGATGCGATTCAAAAACGGACATATCCATTCGTTTGACATCTTTTAACCGGACAGACGACCTCTTCTTCTGAAATCCCATATTAACATATGTCCCGTCGGTATGGCAATAATTGTAAAGACAAGGGATAATCTCTTGTCCTTTATGGTTTAATAGTCCCCATTTGCCACCACTAGAGTAACTGGAAGAAGTTACATTCGGAACACCTAGTCCCACGCTGAAATAGCCGAACTGATAATTGATGACATCATAAATCGGCGGAATGACTTCCGCTCCGTCTTTCTCATGAATGATTCCGCTTTTTCCGCCTGCCCTTTGGTTACGGTAATTCTTGTAACGAGTGCCTCCGACGATGACCTTAGCATAAGATTTCATGAATGGATAATGGATGATTTCCTTGTACTTGAAAGGCGTGAGCACCTTTCCTTCATTATCCATTAATGCCCATTCTCCATTTTGGGAAACGGCAAACTTCCTGCCTTCGAATAGGGTATGCCATCCATCAAACCGGGCAGGATGTATCGTGTTCCCTTCTTCATCAACAACGGCCCACAATTCCCCTTGTTTGACAAAGAGGATTTCATCAGCATACAAACCAGTGATGATTGTCAAGGAAAAAACCAAGACGAACAGGTATTTTAAAAATTTCATCTCAGCTCTATTTTGTATAGTTTGAACCTAGTATAATAGTATGCCTTCTTTTTCGTGACGAAATACAATTTATCCTTGTTTTCCCTTAGGGAATGCCCATAATATATCCTTGAAGATTGTTCGGGTAATTCTAGAGGATAGAATGTCCAAGTCCGACCATCGTCCGCCGAATGTAAGAGGAATTCATTATTTCCGAAAACCTTTCCGAACCGCTTTTCATCAGAGATCAAGGGCATATTCGGCACATCTATCAATGGAGGGTTATTCGAATGATCGGGACGTGGGATTTCTTGCCAAGAGTTGCCCCCGTCTTCCGTCTCAAACAAAATCGTCGGTTTTGCTTGATCAACTACTTGGATTC